>DASUNL010000330.1:0-28211 GCA_036277175.1 Pyrinomonadaceae bacterium
GTCGTCATCGTCACCTCCGCGCCGCGCGTGATGAAGGTCTGTTTCGGGAGCGTCAGCAGGTGCATCTGCGACGAGTCCTGATCGTAGGCGGCGAGCGTCACCCAAGAGATGTTGGGGGTCGAGCCGGTCGTCGTCACGCGCGACTTGAGCAGGCGCTCGGCCTCCGTGATGCGCGCCTCGATGCGGTTGAGCGAGAGCGGGCGCGCGGGCTGGAGGGGGACGGCCGGGACGGTCGAGGCGTCGACGGGGAGCGTCGGCACCGCGACCGGCGTCGTCGCGGTCGTCGCGTTAGGCGAAGCGACGGGCGTCTGCCGCTGCGTCGCGGGCGTCGGCTCGTCCTGCGGCGCGGGCCTCGCGTCTTGCGGCGCGGTTCGTTGGTTCTGCGTCTGCGCGGCGGGCGCGGTGTCGGCGGGCGGGCGGGCCTGCTCCGTCTGTGTCTGCGTCTGCGTCGCGCCGACGGTGCGCGGGCGCGTGAAGACCTGCGCGGGCGAGGGCGTGGCCGTCTGCGCGCGCACGGCGGCTGACGACGCGGCAAAAAACACTCCGAGCGCGAGAAGGGACAACCGGCGAATTTTCATCTTTGACTGACGCTCCGCTTTCTTACGTTACGGCTTTCGCCAAGGGAGGGGCGTCCATAAGATTCGCGCGAGCGGCCGCCGGTTGTCAACCGAAAAAGGGTGAGGGATGAAGGAAAGACAATCCTTCATCCCTCACCTTTCCGCCTTGCGGCCTTGCTTTTAGTCCACGGCGAAGCTGACGTTGACGACCGCCGTGATGTCCTTATCGAGCGACGACGTGTCGTTGACGCCGTAGTCGGAGACCTCGTTTGAGTCGGCCGGGGTAATCTGCATCACGCCCATTCGCGCGGAGCGGACGCTGCCCACGGTGCTCCCCGTGCTCGAAGCGATCTGCTCGGCGCGCACCTTCGCGTCCTTCGCCGCCTCGCCGAGCATCTGCACCTTCAAGTCGCCTAGCTTCGTGTAGTGGTATTCGGGCGACTGCGATTCGAGCAGGATGCCTTGGTCGATTAGCTCCGTCACCTCGCGCGAGATGCGCGCGATCTTCTCGACCTCCGGCGAGCGCACTTCGAGCGTCTGCGTTAAGACGTAACCGCCGATACGCCCTGTGTCTTCGCCGTTCGCGTCCTTCTCCTGCATCGTCTTGGTCGAGACCGACGAGACGACTATCTGCTCGTCGGGCACGCCCTTCGAGACGAGGTAGGCTTTGACGCGCGGCACCTTGTCCTTCAAAGACCCGTAGGCCTCCGACAGCTCGCCCGATTGATAAGAGACGTTCGCGCGCCAGACGATCAAGTCCGAAGTGATGCGTTTGCGCGCCGAGCCCGTCACCGTGATGGTCTGGTCGACGCTCTTCGTGCGCGTGTAGGCCCACGCGAGGATGGTCGAGGAGAGCACAAGGCCCACCGCCAGCCAGAACCCCGCGTTGAAGAGATGTCCGTTCTTTCCGTTCAGCATCGTTTTTGACACCCTGACGAAGATGCCGCTTGCTGCTCCGACGGCTCGCGGCGGCCGCTCGCCACCGCCCCGCGACCCGCGCCGCCGGCATTCGTGTCGCGGGCGCGGGTCAAACGTCCGCAGCATGCGCGCACACGTCCCCGCCGGAAACGTGGCTAACCACATCCGCGCGTGCGGCACGCACGTTCAGTTGTTTTGGCTTAAAGCTCTTTGAGGCTTCCGGCCAGAGCGCCCGCAGCCGAGGCCGCGAGGTCTTGCAGCACGACGGGCTTGCGCCGCGCGAGGCCGAAGCGCGTGGCGACAAGCCGCCCGGCGCTCATGCCGAGGCCGCCGTCGAGTTCGTATAGCTCTTCGGCGAGCACCTTGTGCGCGACCCTCTCGAACGCCGCGCCCAACTCGGCGGCCACGCGCTCGACGCCCTCGACCAGAATCATCTCGAACTCTTCGCCGCCCCGCGCGCGTCTTCGCTCGTGCTCGCGGAGCCGCGCGCGCGCGTCGTCGTGAATCTTCCCGGTCGCCACGACGACGAGGTGCGCGGCCTCGGCGTCGGCCTCGGCGTCGAGCGCGCGCCGCGCGTGCGCCGGGGTGAACTCGCCGTCGCGCAGGACGAAGAGGAACGCCTCGCCGCAGACGTTGGCCATCAACTGCGCGTCCGCCTCCGTGGTGGACGGGCGCGCGGCCACGTCGCGCCCCGGCACGCCCAGTTCCGAGAGTACCGCGCGCAGGCGGCTCAGGAGCCACGCGCCGCCCCTGAGCATCGAGGAGGCGAGCGGCGTCGGCGTCACCAGCTCCTCGGCGCGCTCGTCGGCGACCGACGCGCCGCACTCGCTACAGACGGCGTTACTCGCGGTGATGGCCGCGAGCGCGTCGGCCGAAGGGAGACGAAAGAGCGGCCGCCCGTCCTCGCGGCACCTTATCAACAGCTCGCGCCGTACTAACCCCGCGCCCGCGAGACTTAAGACGAGATGATCCGGCAGAGGCTCGGTCGCGCCGACCGCCAGCATCTCGGCCGTGCGCCCCTCGGCCTGCGCCTCGCCGAGACGACGCAGAAGGCGTCGCCCCTCAGCGTCCTCCAACACCTCGACCGCGCGCAGACGCTCGGCCGTCTCCGCGCCGCGCACGACGCCCGCGCGCGGAGACGCCTCGGCGTCCTGCCCTTCGGCCGCAGCGAAACGCGCGAAGCTCACCGGCACGCGCGACTCGCCCTCGCGCCACTCGAAGCTCGCGGCCGACGCGGACGACGATGCGGAAGCGGATGCGGATGCGGACGCAGGCGCGGACGACGGTGAAGCCTCGCTCGCCGACGCGCCGCCTCCGCCGCTCGCGGCCGAAGCCACGCGGACGGCCTCGGCCACGTCGCGGCAGAACTCCGTGAGTCTGCGCGTCGGCTCGTCCTCTTCGGGGCCGTAGACCAGCCCCGCGCGCAAGTGAGGCTCGTCATCTTCGGGGCCGTCGAAGACGAGGAAGAAGGCTTGCTCGCCCGAGAAGAAGATGTCGCCGCGCACGTGTGGGGCGTCGCCCGCGTCGCCCGTCCACTCGTCCATCGCGCGCTCGAACTCGGCGGCGCGATCCTCGCCGCCGAGCGCCTGCGCGAAGCCGCCGAGGCGCATCGCGCGTATGAGCGGCGCGTAACCGCGCTCCTGTAGACGCTCAAGGACGGCGGTGCGCGCCTGCGGCTCGACGCGCCTCGCGGAAGTTTTCGTCTCGATGAATAACATGGCTCTCGTTCTCTCTCCCCTCTAAAGACGCGCGGCCGTTTGGCCGCGCATGCTATCACGCCGCGCCGAAATCTGTATCGACCTTTTTTACTTTTCCACAGGCCCGACCGTTTAGGCGTCGCACTTCGCCGATTCCGTCCCTGCGGGGCCGTATCAACTCGCCACGTTTCGTTCAAGATGGGCCATAAGGGCGACGCGCGGCGCACCCTTTCCGTCCACGCGCGGGGCCGTCCGATGGACTGTCACGAAACGGTCACATCGCCTCTTGTCGGCCGCAACTCCGCTCGGTACAATGACTTTCAGTGACGCCGCAGTTTCCCGTCACGCCCCACACAAGGCAGTTCCCCAAGAAAGTTTAGACCCGAACGAAGAGGAGAACGCTCCCCCGACATGTCTTTTCGCCTGTCCTTCCCCCGCGCCTCGGTCGCGCTCTCAATTCTCTGCCTGCTCGCCGCGACAGTCTCGGCGCAGACGGATTCGCGCCCGCGCTTGGCGACGACCACGACGCCCACTGTCAACGTCCCCCGACTCGAAAACGACCCCGTCGTCGTCTCCGAGGCCGAAGAGGAAGAGCCCGTCGAGTCGGCCCTGCCTTCGGCGCAGTTCAGTCTGAAGGGTTTTGACAACGCGCTGTTTCTGGCGATTGACGAGCGGATGGGTGTGCCCTACCGCCTCGGCGCGACGGGGCCGAACCGCTACGATTGTTCGGGCTTCGTCTGGAGCGTCTTTCAGGCTGCGGGGCTAGGGTTCGAGCGCGGCAGCGCGCGCACGCTCTGGCAGCGTTTCGTGCCGGCCGAGGGCGACGAACGCTACAAGTTCGGCACGCTCGTCTTCTTCAACCACCTCGGCCACGTCGGCATCGTCGCCGACCGAGGGGGCTTCTATCACGCCTCGACCAGCCGCGGCGTCGTCTACTCGCCCTTTAACGAGTACTGGACGAAGCGCCTCGTCGGCTTCCGCCGCGTGCCGTCGTCTTACGCGGGCGCGGCCATCGCGAAAGTCTCACTCAAGTAGACCCGCCTCGGCGGGTTGAAAGAAGGCCGGCGCTCAATCTCCCCAGAGCGCCGGCCTTAACTTTTTGCCGCGACGTCGTCGCTCGCCTCTTCGCGCGCGGCGGCGTCCGAAGATTTAAGACTTGGTCTGGTGAGAGACGAAGCCGGGGCGCGTCTGCTCGTTGTCGCGCGCCTCCCAGACGACCATGATGTGCTCGACGGCGACGTAGCAGGTCTGCCCCTCCTCGTCCTTCATGTGCAGCACCCCGCCCTCGACCTTCAAGACCTTCCCGCGCAGACTCGACGCCCCGCCGCAGTACACGTCGACGCGCTTGCCCACCATCTTCGACAGAAACTCCCTCATCTCTCGCACCTCACTTCTTCTCCGGCTCCCACTTTCAGACGCGCTCGCGCCGCCCGTTACGGTTATCGTTCTTAGTCTCCGCCTTCTTGGTCTCGCGGAAGGTAATCTGGATGAGCGGGAGGACGTTGGGGTCTTCCTGCTGGCGTCGCTCGAACTGCAAGAGGTCGTAGTAGGAGCAGCGCACGCGGTCGGGGTACTCGCGGCAGACGGCCGGCCGCGCGTGGTAGATGGAGCAGCAGCGTTTCTCTTGGTCGAGGAACATGCACGTCTCCTCGAAGAGTACGTCCTTGACGCGGCGGAGCACGCGCTCGCCCTCGTACATCTTGGTGTAGCGCCTCTGCGCCGTCTCGAACGACACGCCGAAGTATTTGGCGAGCCGCGTGATGTCGCGTTTGGTCACGGGGACGCGCTCGTAGACCGAGCAGCAGAAGGCGGGGCACTTCCCGCAGTCGAAGTAGATGCGCGGCTGGTCGTCGGTTATCGTCGCCTTGTTCGCCATGAAACCCTTTCGTGAATCGTTAGTCGCGGCTGGAATACCGTCAGCCCGAAGCATGAAGCCAACAACGGAAAGAGTCAATCACTATTTACGATTCACGATTGACTATTCACCTTCTTTAACGTCTCTTCGACTTCGCGTACTCGGCGAGCAGCAAGTCCATCAACTCCGCGCGGCGTTCGTAGAGGCGTTTGAGCGGGCGCGGCTCGTGGCGCGCGAGCGCGTAGGCCGTGAGTAAGGGAAGCGCGACGGTCGAATCGACGTAGCAGACGACGGCGTCGGGCAGGCGTTCGGGGTCGACCTTGCCCCACGAGACCGCTTCTCCGGGCGTCGCGCCGGAAAGCCCGCCGGTGTCTGGGCGCGCGTCCGTGACTTGCAGAAAGTAGTCGTGGCCGCGCTCGTCGATGCCTAAGACCTCCTGAATCTGCGGCTCGGTCTGGAGCATGAAGTTCTTGGGGCTGCCGCCGCCGAGGATGAAGACGGCCGACTTGCCGCCGTGCTTCTTGCCACGGTCGCCCCGCCCGTGAATCGCGCCGCGCTTGGCGGCGAGCACGATGGCCGCCGTCTCGTTCACGTCGAGCGAAGGGTCGAAGGCGAGTTTATTTCCTTGAAGCGCCTTCGCCGCGACGTTCATGCCGATTGACGAATCGCCCGGACTCGAAGTGTAGAGCGGCACGCCCAACTCGTATGCGGCGGCGAGGAAAGACTTGTTCTCGATGCCGAGCGCGCGCTCGCGCTCAAGCACGTACTTGCCGCACAGGTTGTGAAACTCGGCCGTCGACATCGGCCGCTGGAACTCCTCGCCCTCGATGAGACGCCGGAAGAAAGAGTCGGTGTCAAGTAGCACCGAGTAGTCGAAGAAGATGTCGTAGATGCGAACGACCTCTTCCTCTCGGAGCAGAACGTCGGAGATGGCCGTGTTGCCCTGATGGAGCGAGAGGCCGATGCCGAAGTGCGTGTCGTGGTAGAGATTCGCGCCGGTCGTGATGACCCAATCGACGAAGCCCGCGCGCATCAGAGGGATGAGCGCGGAGATGCCGAGACCGGCGGGCGTCAGAGCGCCCGTGATGGAGAGTCCGACCGTCACGTCAGGCTCAAGCATCTTGCGCGTGAGAAGTTGGCACGCCTCGCGCAGACGCGCCGCGTTGTAGGCGAGAAAGGTCTCGTCAACGAGGTCTGCGAGCGCGATGTCGCCGGTGATGAGGCGCGGGTCGATGCGCCGCCCCTGTAAGTACTTGCTCGTTTTCTTCTTTGCCACGGCCTCCCCTTGTGTCCGCGTTGGTCTCAACTAACTAGCTAAGTCTTCAAGCGCCGCCCGGCTCGCCGCCGTTGTCGGGCGCGCGACGCAGGCGGAGGCGGCCGATGCGACGCTCGTCGGCCTCAAGAATCTCCACGTCGAGGCCGCGAAAGGTGAGCCGCGCGCCCGCCTGCGGCACGCGCCCCGACTCGCTGATGACGAGGCCCGCGATGGTCGTAAAGTCGTCGTCCTCGAACTCGAAATCAAACAGCCGCTCAATCTTCCCGACCTCGGTCGAGCCGAGCACCTCGTAGTAGCCGTCTCCCGCTTCGACTATCTCGACAATCTCGTCCGACTCGATGTCCTCGTCCTCGATTTCGCCGACGATCTCTTCGAGGATGTCCTCGACGGTGACGAGTCCGGCGACGCCGCCATATTCGTCGATGACCATCGCGAGCTGGACGTGCGTCTTCTGCATCTCGTTGAGAAGCTCGTCGACGGCCTTCGAGTCGGGGACGAAGTAGGCGGGCCGAAGCAGCGGCTCGATGGGGTCGTCCTCGCGCCCCTCGGGCCAGCACGACATCAGGTCGCGCACGTAAATCAATCCCTCGACGTTGTCAATCTGCTCGCGGTAGACGGGCAGGCGCGAGTACTTCGACTCGATCATCGTGTCGCGCGCCTCGCGCACGGTGGCGCTGATGGGGATGGCGACGATGTCGGTGCGCGGCGTCATCACCTCGGCGACGCGCGTGTCGCCGAACTCGATGATGGACTGGATGAGCTCGCCCTCCTCCTCCTCGATGATGCCCTCCTCCTCGCCCACGTCGATGAGGGCTTGGAGGTCGTCGGCGTCCGACTCCTCCTCGTCGGCGTCGGGCATCTCGGTCGGCTGCTCGCTCGCGCGCCGCGCGCGTTCCGTCTGCCGGCTGCGCCACGGCAGCGCGGCCAGAGAGAGCACGCGGTAGGCGGGCCGAAGGAGCGGGAGGAGAGCCAAGAAAGTCTTTTCCGGGTTGCGCCGCGAGATGAAGCGCGGGATGACCTGACGGAAGACGATGGTCGCGGCGAGTCCGACGAAGAAGGCGATGAGCAGGAAACGTCGCTTGTCGGTGAAGAGGTGATAAGAGATTGAAGTGACGAGGACTGCGATGCCGACGAGTAGGATTTGAATGACGGCCGTGAGCGTGAAGCGGAAGCGCGGGCGGTTATCGAGAATCTCGCCGAGGAAGGGCGCGAGCGGGTCGCCCCCTCGCCCCTCGCGCTCGGTGATGAGGCGGCGCAACCCGACGTCGCTCAACTGCCCGAACGCCATGTCCACGGTCGCCAGAAACGTCAGCACGACGAGCAGCAGACACGCGATGGCGATCTCGATTTCCATAAGGAAGCTGTCAGCAGTCAGCTTTCAGCCGTCAGCTTTTTAACCTTCGGCCGCGAAGACCGTGGGGACGAACGCCGAACGACGCCGGCACTCAAAAGCTGAAAGCTGACCGCTAAACGCTGAGAGCTGATTATATGCCAAGTCGGCGGCGGAGGCGGAGTTCGAGGGCGTTCATTTCGCCCCGGTCGGTCTCATGGTCGTAGCCGCACAGGTGCAAAAGCCCGTGCAGGATGAGCTGCGCCACCTCCTCGTCGAACGTCAAACCGTGCTCACGCGCCTGCCGCGCGGCTTGCTCGACCGAGATGACCACGTCGCCCAGACTCTTCCCCTCACCATCACCTTCCGAATCGGCCGCCGCGCGCTCCCACTCCTCCACCACAGACGGAAAAGACAACACGTCCGTCGTCCCAGACTTATGCCGCCACATCCGATTCAACTCCCGCATCCTTCCATCCGACACGAAAGCCACCGTCACCCCTGTCCCCTCTTCGACCGGCACAACCCCCAACGCCCTCTCGACAAACTCCCGCCAACGCCCACAATCAACCCTCACCTTACGCTGCCGATTGACGACTTCGATCATACTCGCGGTGCTTTAAAGGTTGCTTTTGGTGGTCTGGTCTTCGTAGGCGCGGATGATCATTTGGACGAGGCGGTGGCGGACGACGTCCTTGTCGGTGAAGTAGACGAAGGAGATGCCTTCGATGTTTTTGAGGATGCGCTCGGCCTCGATGAGTCCGCTGCGCTTGCCCTGCGGGAGGTCGATCTGCGTCACGTCGCCCGTGATGACGGCCTTCGAGCCGAAGCCGACGCGCGTCAGAGCCATCTTCATCTGCTCGCTCGTCGTGTTCTGCGCCTCGTCCAAGATGATGAACGCATCCGAAAGGGTACGCCCACGCATGAAAGCCAGCGGGGCGACTTCGATGATGCGCTTCTCAAGCATCTTGGTGACGCGCTCGGCTTCGATTAAATCAAACAGCGCGTCGTAGAGCGGGCGCAGGTAGGGGTCGACCTTCTCCTGCAAGTCGCCGGGGAGGAAGCCGAGACGCTCGCCCGCTTCGACCGCAGGGCGCGCGAGGATGACGCGGCTGACCTGCTTCTGCATCAGGGCTTGGACGGCCATCGCGACCGCCAAGTAGCTTTTGCCCGTGCCGGCCGGGCCGATGCCGAAGACGATGTCGTCCTGTTGTATGGCCTCGATGTAGCGGCGCTGGTTGGCCGACTTGGGCGCGACCTGTTTTTTGCCCGAAGGGTTGAAGCGCGCCTTGGTGAAGTAGTCGCGCAGAGAGTAGGCGCGGTCTTCTGCAATCTGTGCGAAGGCTTCGCGCAGCTCGCGGTCGGTGAAGGTCTTGCCCTCGGTGAAGAGGTCTGCGAACTCTTCGAGGATGCGCTCGACGACGGCCACGTCTTTGGGGTCGCCGTCGACGCTCAAGTCCTGCCCGCGCGCGTTGACGCGCACGTCCAAGAGCGATTCGAGGTACTTGATGTTCTGGTCGTGGACGCCGAAAAGCGTCTCAATGCCTCGCGGCGGAAGCTCGATCTTCTTCAAAACTGTCTGGCTGCTCCTTAAGTCTCGACATCGCCCCTCACGAAGGGGGCGCGGGGGCGTGGCGCATGAGGGTTTCGGGTTCGACGGAGTTCGTTCACGTTCAAAAGCGACGCTACAACACGCGGCGCGCGGGTGTCAACGCCCACAAGCGGCCGCGACGCTCGCGGCCCGCCCGCCTTGACACCCGACCGCCCCGTCCCTATACTTTCCGCTTTGCGTTGGGGGCGTTGCGGTTAACCGTGACGACCGAAGACGCGGAAACTCACGTAACAGAGAAACACGGAAGTATTCAGACGGAGCCGACAGGAAATGCCGAATCACAAATCTTCAGAGAAGCGCATGCGCCAGAGCGAGAAGCGCCGCGTCGTCAATCGCAACAATCGCGGACGCCTGCGCACAGGGGTCAAGAAGCTGCGCGCCGCGCTCGAAGGCGGCGACAAGGGTCAGGTCGCGGAGCTTCTGCCCGTCACCGTTTCGCTCATCGACAAGGCCGTCCAGAAGGGCGTGCTTCACCGCAACGCCGCCGCGCGCTACAAGTCGCGCCTGACGGTGCGCGCCAATTCGGACGCGGCCGCGAGCGAGTAAGGGCCGACACCACACACGAATCTAACGAGGCGGGCCGGAGACGATTCTCCGGCCCGCCTCGTTTTTTTGCCCCGGCGCGTCGTAACCTCGCTAGTCGCGTGGAGGGCCGCCAAAGGAGGACTCTCGATGAAGACGGAAGGGGACGCGCCGCGCGGGTTCGCGTCCGACGAGGAGGTCTTGGAAGTCGTGCGCCGGTTCGAGACGTGCGAGTTCTCGCCCGACGAATTCAACCACCGTGAGCACCTCTGCGTCGCGCTCGTCTACGCGCGGCGTCTCGAAGAGCGCGAGGCACTTGAGCGCACGCGCGCGGGGATTCACGACTTTCTCACGCACCACCGCATAACGCCCGCGAGCGTCTACCACGAGACGATTACGGTCTTCTGGCTCCGCCGCGTGCGCGCCTTCGCCGAAGCGGACGGGCGCGCGTCGCTTCCGCTCGCCGCGCTCGCCGAAGAGTTATTCGCCGTGTGCGGCAATTCGCGCCTCATCTACGACTACTACACGAAGGCGCGGCTCGACACGGACGAGGCGCGGGAGGTTCTCGTCGAGCCTGACTTGAAGCCTTTCGATTTTTAACGAATAGCCACGGAGACACGGAGGCACAGAGAGGAAAAGGGGAAGACGAGTAAGTTAAGAGGGAGGGTTGAATCATTCAACCCTCCCTTTTAACTTTTCTTTCTGTCCGTCTTGTCTCTGTGCCTCCGTGTCTCCGTGGCTTAATTTTTATCTAAGCCGTCAGCTCGCAGACGAGGACTTCGAGTTGGAGGCGCGCGCCCTGCGGGCCGCCGCCGCCGGCCGAGGTCTTGATGGCGAGGTCGGCCTCGGCGATGCGTTGGATGCGGCGCGCGAGTTCGTCCGCGTCGGCGCGGCGCGCGGTGGCGAGGAAGTCTTCGCGGGTCGAGTAGGGGATGGCGACGACGCGGAAGACCTCCTCCTTGGCCGCGCCGCGCGACATCAAATCCTTGGCGAGCGCAAGCCGGTGGTAGTTGCTCGCCAAAAGGCCGATGAGCATCAGCGGCTCCGCGCCGTCGTCGAGGAGGCGCGCGAGCGTTTCGAGCGCGCGGCGGCGGTTGCGCGCGATGAGGTGGTCGGTCAGCTCGAAGTTTGAAAGCTCGCGCGTGCGCCCGACGAGCGACTCGACCGACTCCATCGTGATGCGCCCCGAGGGCAGCGCGGCCGTCGCCAGCTTCTCAAGCTCCGAGGCGACGCGGCGCACGCCCGGCCCCGCCAGCGCGATGACCTGACGCAGAGTCCGCTCGTCCGTCTCCGCCTTCAGCTCTTTCAAGTGCGACTTGGCCCACGCGGCCAGCTCCGCGTCCCTGAGCGGCGCGAACTCGACCGCCGCGCAGGCTTCGATGAGAGCCTTGCTGAGCTTGCGTCGCTTGTCGAGGTCGTCGGCGAGGAAGATGACGGTCGAGGACTCGACGGGCCGGTTGATGTAGCGCAGGAGCGCGCCCTCGTCGGCCTCGCGCAGGCGGGCGAACTCCGTCACGCGCACGACGCGCCGCGACGCCATCATCGGCAACTGCTCGGCGGCGGCTATCGCGTGCTGCACGTCCGCCGAGGCGAGGCTGAAAGACGACTCGTTGAACTCGCGCAAAGGCGCGCCGTCGAGGGCCGCGTCGGCGATGGCGCGCGCGGCGCGCTCGCGCAGGTATTCCTCCTCGCCGAAGAGCAGGTAGAGCGAAGCGACCTTGCCCGCCTTGAGCTGTCGCTTCAACTCTTCGCGCGTCAGCGTGCCCATCTAATTGTCCTCGTTGACGCCGAAACCGTTGGTCAGAGTCGAAGTGAGGCTCTCGGCGAAGGCGCGCGCGAGACGCTGGATGGCCGGGTCTTCTTCGTTGAAGAAGGTGCGCGGGTCGGACGTGAACTCGAACTCGCCTCGGAACTCGTAGTTCTGATTGTCGTAGAGCACCTTGTTGCGGACGAGGTCGCGGACGGTGACGGCGGCGACGACGCGCACCTCGAAGATGCGCGCGCGCCCACGGTTGTCGAGCAGGACGCCGTAGAACTCGAACGACTTGACCGTGCCCTCGATGACGGCGTCCGCGCCCTCGCGGTCGCTCTGGACGCGCAGCCCCTTGCCGCGACGGATGACCTCGTTCATCACCGCCTCGGTGAAGCGCGACTCTATCTTGTAGCGCAACGCCTGATTCTGAAACGCCGGGACGGCCACACGCTTGATGTGCGTCGGCAGCCCCGATTTACTCACCGGCTTATAACACTCCGTAAACCCCGAAGCGCACACGAGCAAGACGGCCAACGACGCGGCCCGCCGAAATTTTCTCAAGTCAGACATGCGGCCAAATCCTCTGTCTTTCGATTTACCTCGCGGACGGGGCACGATACGACCTGCCCGCGCGCCGTGTCAAACCACTCGGCCGCGCGCCCTTAATATTTCATTTACGCATTCGCGGCGGATGGTCTATGATGCGCGCGCCCCGGCGGATTAAGTAACGGCCCTTGCGCGTAAAACCTCGCTCATCCGTCAACCCCGCGCGACCTCGGGTGTCGCCCCACGCCTTCGCAGTCCTCATGTCAGAAAGGATGTGCCCCCATGACAAAAGCAGGAAGCCTCTTCGTCCTGTTGCTGACCCTCTCGACCCGGAGCCTCCTCCCCGCCCTCGACACCACGGCCCGCGCGCAGACGACGCCCGACGAGAGACGCTTCGCGCGCGCGCGCGAAGCGTCCATCGCGGGCACGCGCGTCAAGGCGCAGAGAATGTCGGTGATTAACTTCCGCCGGCTCGCGCTTGAGGAGAGCGCGCTCCCCGCCCCGACGCCCGGCCCGCCGAAGGTGGTCGGGCCGCCGCTCCCAGTCCGTCACGACTTCCCCGTGCCGGATGATTTCGTCGCCGCCCCCGAAGCGCGCCTCGCGCTGCCCGCCCCGGCGGCCACGCCGCTCGGCCCCTCGCCCCCGCCCTCCGCACAGTTCGGGGCCGTCATCGACAACAACTCGATACAGCCGCCCGACACGAACGGCGCGGTCGGCCTCAACCACGTGATGACGGTGACGAACCAAGACTACCGAGTGCAAAGCAAGACGGGCGCTAACCTGCTGGCGATGTCCGTCAGCTCGTTCTGGACGGGCCTCGGAGCCTCCGCCCCGTTCGACAGCAAAGTGCTCTACGACCCTTACGACCACCGCTGGCTCATCACCGCCTGTTCGGATAGGAATTCGCCCAACTCCGCGCTTTTAATCGCCGCGTCGCAGACCAACAACCCGACGGGCAACTGGAACCGCTACATGCTCGACGTCGACCCGAGCGGCGCGGCGTGGGCCGACTACCCGAGCTTCGGCTTCAACAAGAAGTGGGCCGCCGTCTCGATCAACATGTACGGCGTCAACAACTTTAACTTCTCACCGCCGCTCACATTCCTTTTCGAGAAGGCCGACCTCTACGCGGGGGTCAGCGCGCCGTTGCTGACCGCGTCCGTCATCAACTACGGCATCACCTCCGGCCAGACCCACGTCCCCGCCGTCACCTACGACAAATACATCGATGACCTTTACCTCGTGGCCGAATGGAACAGCGGTGCCGGACTCGTCCGCCAGTTCACTATCTCCGGGCCGGTCGCCGCCCCCGTGGTGTCCCCCGGCCCTTACTTCAGAACCCCCGGCATCACGTGGCACTGGGGCACGTTTCAAGACTTCGCGCCGCAGCTCGGAACAACGGCCAAGATCATGACCAACGATTCGCGCATGCTGAGCGTCGTCTTCCGCAACGGCTCGCTCTTCGCCGCGCACACCATCCACCTCCCGACTCAGACCCCTCTGCGCAGCGCCGTCCAGTGGTGGGAGTTTCGGCCGACCACGGGGACGGCGACGCTCACCCCGCTCCAGCAGGGGCGCATCGAAGACCCGACCGCCGACATGAGCGTCCCCACCGGCGAGTTCTTCGCCTTCCCCTCCATCGCCGTTGACCGCTGCAACCATGTGCTCATCGGCTACACGCGCTTCTCGCCGACCCAGTACGCCAGCGTCAACTACGCTTACCGCTTCTACACCGACCCGCCGGGCACGCTTCGCGCCGACCGGGTGCTCAAAGCCGGTCTCGGCATTTACGATAAATGGGGCACCAGCCGGTGGGGCGATTACAGCAGCACGGCGGTTGACCCCGTGGACGACGTAACGATGTGGACGGTTCAGGAGTACGCGGAGATGCCCGTCGGAACCGGAGCTGCTTCGTCGCGGTGGGGAACGTGGTGGGGTCAGGTCAAACGGCCCAACTACGGCTACGTCTACCCGTGCCCTTTGCAGACTTACTATTCGGTCGAACGAAAGAGGCGCGGGCGGCGGCCACGGCGATAAAGCGACCGGGCCGCGACTTTCAAGTCTCTACTCATGATTCAGGACTTAAGGCTCGCGGCCTTTAAGGCGTCGGCGACGCGCGCGGCCTCGACGGCCGCGCGCACGTCGTGGACGCGGATGACGTGAGCGCCTTGGAGGATGGCGGCGGTGACGGTCGCCATCGTGCCGTGGAGTCGGGCGTCGGCGCGCGCCTCGCCCGTGATGCGGCCGATGAAGGACTTGCGCGAAGTGCCGACGAGGACTGTGTGCCCCTCGAACTCGTGCGCGAAGCGTCCGAGGCGCGCGACCAGCTCGACGTTCTGCTCCTGACTCTTGCCGAAGCCGATGCCGGGGTCGACCGCGATTGCTGCGCGCGCGACGCCCCGCCGCGCGGCCTCGCCGACGCCCGCGCGCAAGGTGTCGAAGACCTCGCGCCAGATGTCGGCGACGGGTTCGAGCGCGTGCAAAGTCTGCTGCTCCCCGCGCGAGTGCATGAGGACGAGCCCGGCGCGCGTGCGCGCGACCTCGTCGGCGAGCGCGGGGTCGAAGCGCAGGCCCGAGATGTCGTTGACTACCTCCGCGCCCGCGTCGAGCGCGCGGCGCGCGACGGCGGCCTTCGTCGTGTCAATCGAGACGGGGACGGGCGAGACGCGCGCGACGGCCTCGACGACACGGAGGACGCGGCCCGACTCTTCCTCGACGCCGACGGGCGCGCCGCCCGGTCGAGTAGACTCGCCGCCCATGTCGATGATGTCCGCGCCCTCCTCAATCATTCGCTCGGCGTGGCGGACGGCCACCTCGGCGTCGAAGAAGCGGCCGCCGTCGCTGAAGCTGTCGGGCGTGACGTTTAGGACGCCCATCACGAGCGTCCGTTCGCCTATCGCAAGCTCGCGGCGCGCAAGTTTCCAGAAACGTGTTTCCATCTCTACTGATTAAAGATTAGGCTCATGCAGGTCAGCCCGGCCTCGGCCTTCGCGAACTCCGAAACGTCGACCGCGCGCACGTCGTAGCCGCGACTCGAAAGCATTTGGGCCGTCCGCGTGAACTGCGCGCCGAGGCAGACCGTGCGGCCTACGCTCAGGGCGTTGGCGGCGAAAGGCTCTCCGGCCGCGACGGGCACGACTTCGAGGCCGTGGAAAGCTCGCGGGTCGATCCAGTCTTTGTTGACGAGAACCGAGTCGCCGCCGAGCGACGCGCAGCCGGTCTTCAGGTGAAGACAGCCGCGCAGCTCGACCGCGACGACCTCGTAGCCGTATGGGCCGACCGCCGCGCGTAGTGCTTCGACGCCCGCGCGGTTCGTGCGCGGCGAGAGGCCGACGAAGAGCCTTCGGCCGACGCGGAGCACGTCGCCGCCTTCGAGCGTCGCGGGCGGCTCGACGCGCGCGACCGTCTCGCGCAGACGCCCGACCTCCGGCTCGATGGCCTCGACTTCGCCGCGCCGCGAGTCGACGCCCGGCCGCGTTAGGACGGCCAGCTCATCCAGCACGATTGCCGTGTCCTCGACAAAGACGCTGTCGGGCAACTCGTCGATGGGCGGAAGCCTGAAGACCTGCGCGCCGCACTCGCGAAGCGCGTCGCAATAAGCGCGGTGCTGCTCGGCCGCCCACGCCGCGTCTATCGGCCGCCGCTCAAGGTGCGTCAACTCACACGCGCTCATGTCCCGCGCGGGTTCTCTCGTCAGCGCGACAATATTCATATGCAGGTGGCCTCAAACAGCAAAGACTACTGCCGCGCGACCGCGACCACGCGAAAGCCGACGCTATTGAGCTTGCTATTGGGCGAGAATCTGCTGCGAAAGGTAGAACGGAGCAACACCGGATTATAGTCCCACGAACCGCCGCGCAACACCCGACTATTCATGTCTCCGCGAATCATCCGGGCTGAGCCGTCTGCTGGTGCGCTATTATAATTCCCGTGCCAGTAGTCCAAGCACCACTCCGACACATTCCCAAGCATATCGTATAACCCGAATCCGTTTGCCTGCTTCCCTCCGACCGGATGCGTCTTCATGCCAGCGTTCACCCTGTACCACGCCACTAAATCCAAGTTCGCGTGCTCGCCCGTCGTCCCCGCCCGTGCCGCGTACTCCCACTCTGCCTCCGACGGTAATCGGTAAGTGAATCCATCACCCATCGCGTTCAGTTTCTTGATGAACTCCTGCGCGTCCTCCCACGTCACCTGCTCCACAGGGCAATTATCGCAGCCCGTGTGGTGTGAAGGGTTGTTCCCCACTACCCGCCGCCACTGCTCCTGCGTCACCTCGTAGCGGCCCATGTAGAAGCCTTCGCGGATGGCCACCTGATGCACGGGTTTCTCATCGCTCTCCGAACTGTCCGCCGAACCCATCATGAAGCTGCCCGGCGGGATGTAGACAAACTCGACACCCGCGCCCGCCCGCATCACCGTCCCGGCTTTCGGCGTCGCCGGAGCCGTGTTCGCTCCCGTGTCGTTGCCGCCGCGTGTGCCTTCGGCGCGGCGGCGGGCGATGTCGGCGAATTGCCCGTTCGGATATTTTTTGAGGTAGCCGCGATACTCTTCGGGGTCGCTGCTGTTTCGAATCGCCTTCCAGTACTCAAGCTCCTGCTCGGCGGCCAAAGTGTCCGCGCGACGTGTGGTGTCGGGTGTCGGGTTGTTGTTGTCGGCGGCGGCGGGGGGCGGGGGCTGCGGCGCTTTCGCGAGCGCGAAGACGAAGTCGCCTTTGTCCAAGTGCGGGTTGCGGATTTTGCCGTACTGCGGGTGCTGCGTGTTCTTCGAGTAGTTGGTTACCTTGACCTGCAAGAACTCGCCCAACTCCATGCCCGTCACGTAACCGTCTCTGTTCCCGTCCGCCTCCCCCTCGATGCCCTCGACGAACTGGCGTCGGAAGATGCTCTCGTCGGGCACGCGCTCGTCGGCGCTCCCCGAAGCGATGAACTGTCGGACGTGGTTGGCCGTCTTGTAAGTGATGCTGTCGGGAATCGCGCGCGAGCGTGACAGGCCCAAGACAGAGCCGGAGAAGCAACTGTCGAAGAGAAACAGCGCATGCTTCGACTGGATGTCTTCGGCGTAGCGCTCGATCTGACGCATGTTCAAAGCCTTCGACCGGAAGCCCGCGGGGTCGCCGTCGGGGCGCGGCGCGTCGACGGGGACGATATAACCCATCTCCTCGCCGGAGGCGTGCTTCATCGTGTGACCGTGCCCGGCGAAGTAGAGGAGCAGGCGGTTGTTGATGTCCATGCCGTGACGGTCGATGAAATCCTTGAAGGTCTTTTCCAAACGCTCGGCGGTCGGGTCGGTCTCGACCGTCACCTGAAAGCCCTGACGCTGGAGGATGCGTTCGACCGCGTGAATGTCATCCTTCACGCCCGGCAGCTTCGGCCACCCTTGCCCGTATTCGCTCGCGCCGATGACGAGCGCGTAGCTCCGCTCGTAGAGCGGGACGAACTTGCCGTCCTCGACCTTGATTTCGACGCGCACGTCGCGCGTCTGCCCGCCCTGTCGGGCGAGAATTTTGGGCGGGGGCGTGAGCAGGAGGGCGTGCGTCAGGGCGATGATGACGAGTGAGACTAAAGTGCGCGGGGGGTTGGCTCTCATAGCTTTGGCCGCGGCTCCGACGTGAGTGACAGCAGGTTACGAATAACCCGACGGCGGGAAGCCCGAAGGCGTGAACGACAGACGTAAGTTAGTTGCGGTCGGAAGTGATGTCAACCCTTGCAAGAGACGCGGGGATAAAGAAGAAGGGGAAGAGGTTTGAAGCCTCTTCCCCTTCTTCTTTGCGCTTTCGCCTTCCGTCTTTACGCCGTCGCCGGGTTGCTGCCCGTGATGGGCGGAAGGATTGGCTTGAGCGGGTTGGACGCCGGCTCCTTGAGTTCGGGGCGCTTGCTGCCCTCGTCCGACGAAGGCGTGCCCGAGTCGTCGTCGAGCGGGAGGCCCGCGACGATGCGACGAATCTGGACGCCGTCCAAGGTCTCGCGCTCAAGCAGCGTTTCGGACAGCCGCACCATCGTCTCGCGGTTCTCTTCGATGATGCTCTTGGCGCGCTCGTACTGCTCGCCGACGATCTTCTTGACCTCTTGGTCAATCTTAATCGCCGTGTCCTCCGAGTAGTCGCGGTGCTGCGAGATTTCGCGGCCGAGGAAAATCTGCTCCTCCTTCTTGCCGAAGGTGAGCGGCCCCATGTCGCTCATGCCGTACTCGCAAACCATCGCGCGGGCCAGCTCCGTCGCGCGCTCGATGTCGTTTGACGCGCCCGTCGTGATGTTGCCGAGGAAGGTCTCCTCGGCGATGCGCCCGCCCATCAGGATGGCGATTTGGCCGAGCAGGTATTCCTTCGTGTAGTTGTGACGGTCGCCTTCGGGCAACTGCTGCGTGACGCCGAGAGCCATCCCGCGCGGGATGATCGTCACCTTGTGGACGGGGTCGGCGTTCGGGACTTTGAGGCCGACGAGCGTGTGGCCCGCCTCGTGATAAGCCGTGACGCGCTTCTCCTCGTTGGTGATGACCATCGACTTGCGCTCGGCCCCCATCAAGACCTTGTCCTTCGCCAACTCGAAGTCGTACATGCCGACGAGCTTCTTGTTGTAGCGCGCGGCGTTGAGCGCGGCCTCGTTGACGAGGTTCGCGAGGTCAGCGCCCGTGAAGCCCGGCGTGCCGCGCGCGATGACGTTGACGTCCACGTCCTCGGCGAGCGGAATCTTGCGCGTGTGAACTTTGAGGATGCCTTCGCGTCCGCGCACGTCGGGGCGCGAGACGACGACGCGGCGGTCGAAGCGTCCGGGCCGGAGGAGCGCCGGGTCGAGCACGTCGGGCCGGTTCGTCGAGGCCATCAGGATGACGCCGTCGTTCGACTCGAACCCGTCCATCTCGACGAGGAGTTGATTCAAGGTCTGCTCGCGCTCGTCGTGACCGCCGCCGAGTCCCGCGCCGCGATGACGGCCGACGGCGTCAATCTCGTCGATGAAGATGATGCACGGCGCGTTCTTCTTGCCCTGCTCGAAGAGGTCGCGGACGCGCGACGCGCCGACGCCGACGAACATCTCGACGAAGTCCGAGCCGGAGATGGAGAAGAACGGGACGTTGGCCTCGCCCGCGACGGCGCGCGCCAGCAAGGTCTTGCCCGTGCCCGGCGGCCCCATCATCAGCACGCCCTTCGGGATACGCCCGCCGAGCTTCTGAAACTTCTGCGGCTCCTTGAGGAACTCGATAATCTCTTGCAGCTCTTCCTTGGCCTCCTCGACGCCCGCCACATCCTTAAACGTGACGCGCTTCTGCTGGTTGTTCAGAAGCTTCGCGCGCGATTTGCCGAAACTAAGAGCCTTGTTGCCGCCCGACTGCATCTGGCGCAACATGAAAATCCAGAAGCCGACGAGGAGCAGCACAGGCCCCCACCACGCGAGAATCGACCAGATGGCGCTGCCCGAGGCGACCGACTCGTCTTCGACGGCCACGCCCTTCGAGCTGGCGAGCTTCGCCAGCTCGCTCTGCAAGTTCTCGTTGCCGAGCTTCGTGTGAATCTCGGTCTTGGTCTGCTTCTCCAGCGCGATGGCCTCGGTCGGCTTGACGGTCAGCTTCTCGATCTTGCCGTCGTTAATCATCGTCTGGAGTTCGGTGTAATTCTTCTCCTGCGTGTTGCGCGGCTGCTTGTTGACGAAGAACGTGTAGAGCATCACCGCGCCGACGAGAATCAGCACCCAGAAAATCAGTTGTCTAGCAGTAGAGTTCAAAACCTTCCTCGCCTCCGACGCCGATGATAACTCATCCGGCGTCCTTTGTCGCTTCCCCCGCGCCCTTTTGTTCGTCCCCGCCCGGCCTGCCCGTGGGGTGCGCTCTGACTTTCAAAACCGGACTTGCGGGCCTTCTTTGGATGCCCGCCCGCCGCCCAAAGTTGTGCCCCGAAGAGACTCCGTGGGCGGCCGCAGATTTTCAACGAAACCTTTACGGGCCGCGCATTTACGGCCTCGTCAAGCGCGCCTCACGGCCGCGATTCCCGGCAGCTCGCGCCAACGTTCCTGAAAGCCCAGACCGTAGCCGACGACGTAATCCTCGCGCGTCTCAAACGCGCGCCAGTCGGGCCGCAAATCCGTGCGGCGTCCGTCGGGCTTATCGACGAGGACGCAGAGGCGGACGCTACTCGCGCCGCGCGCTTCGACAAGTTGGCGGACGAGGTAATCCTGCGGGATGCCCGTGTTGAGCACGCCCTCGACGAGCAGCACGTCGCGCCCTTTAATCTCGATGTCGGTGCTGAAGGTTAAATCCTGTAGGCCGCCGCGCGCGCGGTGGTCGTAGCGCAGGAAGGACGTGCGGAGGGGGACGTGACCGAGCGCGCGCAGGAGGTCGGCGAGGAAGACGAACGAGTCTTCGAGGACGCCGAGGACGGTCAACTCCCGCCCACGGTAAGCCTCGGAGATTTCTTCGCCGAGAGCGCGGACGCGCTCGGCAATCTCGGCCGGGCCGTAAACCTCTTCGATCTGCTCGTTCATCGCGTCGCGTGGGTCGCGGCCTGCCTCGGAACCCGTGGGGCGTTCGCCGCCCGACGTTTCAAAGCGGCGCGCTCGCCTCTCTTAGATTCTAAATGGCGGCCGAGCCTTTTTTCAACCTCTTTCCCGACGCGCGGCCCGCGCGAAAGCTCAGACGCCCCCGGCGGCGCTCGACCAGACCGCCGCCCGGCAACTCCGCCAAGCGCCCGCCGCGCTCGCCCGCGAGTAGTTTCTCGACGGCGAGCAGGTGCGCGCGCTCGACGCGACGCAGGTCGCCGCGACCGCGCCCGACCCACATGCGCAGTGCGCGTCGGCGCACCGCGACTCCCGCGCGCGCCAAGACCTCGACGCTTAAAGGCCACGCCCCCGTCGCTTCCTCAACGGTCGCCGAAGCGACATCGGCCGACGTCTTGTCCGAAGGCGCGCGCGCCTCTTCGAGTAGAGCCGTAGCGGCCGAGTCGAGCGCGGCCGAGTCGTCGCCGAGCAGTTCCGAGGCGCGCGCCACGGCCTCGACGGCGCGCGGGTTAAAAGTCTCAAGGAGCGGCACGACCTTTCGGCGCACGCGCACGCGCGCGAAACGCTCGTCCTCGTTCATCTCGTCGCGACGGAACTCGACGCCGCGCTCGCGGCAGTACCCCTCCGTCGCCGCGCGCCGCGCCCACGCGACGAGGGGACGCAGGAGCGCAACGTCGCCGCGCGCGTCGAGCGTGCGCTCGGTGCGCATGCCCGCCAGCCCTTCGGCCCCGCTCCCGCGCAGAAGGCGCAGGAGAAAAGTCTCCGCCTGATCGTCTAAAGTGTGCGCCGTGAGGACGGCGGCCGCTTCGGCCGCGCGCGCGACCTCACCGAGAAATTTGTAGCGCGCGAGACGCGCCGCCTGTTCGAGGTTGTCGCGCCGCGCGCGCGACGCCAGCCCCTCGGCCAGCCCCACTTGGGCCTCGCGCCCGAGCGCGGCCGTCAGTTCCCCGACCCAGCGCGCGTCCTCTTCGCCATGCGCCCCGCGCAGCCCGTGATTCAAGTGCGCGACGACTAAGTCAACGTCGAGCCGACCCGTCTTCGTCAACTCGTCGAGCGCGAGAAGCAAAGCGGTCGAGTCGGCCCCGCCCGAGACGGCGACGACCACGCGCGCGCCCGATTCGGGCCAGCCGCGCCGCCTCCACTCGCGCAGCAGAGCGCGTGCGAAGGCCGACACGGCGCGCCGCCCACGGCCGCCCTTGTTGTCGTCGAAGCCGCCGCCGTCGCCGCCGTCGCCGTCGCGTTCGCCCGTGCGCGCGGCCCGCGTCTTTTTTCTCTGTCTCGCGCCCATCGAAAATATTTGCAACAAACCCGCGCGCGGCGGTGTTTACAGTTTGTAGAGCAGCAATCCTTGGTCGGCACTCGCTCGGCGAAAGCACGAAAGCACCAGCCGCCAGACCGATAATAGAACAGGAGTCACGAAATGAAGCAACGCGACGCCCACGCGAATGCCGGAAGACTTCCGGCCCGCCCCATCTACAGGCTCACACTCACGCTCGCCGCCGCGCTCACACTCACGCTCGCCGCCTACGCGGCCGCGTGGTCGCCCGAGATGTCGCCGGAGATGACGATGCCCGCGCCCGACGCGCCCGCACCCGCCGCCGCGACGGCGCAAGAGCGTTTCGAGGGCCAGTGGACAATCGAGCAGAAGGAGGGGAAGGACGGCGAAGGTAAAATCCACCTCTCGCTCCGGTACAGCGAGACGAAGACCGACGGCAAAGACTCGCACTCCTACAACAACTGGAACATGGGCTTCAACTCTTCGCTCGCGGAGCTTTCGGGTCTCACGCGCGAGCAGATGATGTCGGCTGCGGGCACGCAGGTGCGCTTCCAGCTCAAGCGCGACGCCGGGACACTCGACTGCGAGGGCTGGTTCCGCGCGGGCAAAGGCTCGGGCCATTTCACCTTCAACGGCAACCCGTCCTTCGCCGCCGAGTTGCGCCGTCAGGGCGTCACCGGCGACCCGACGGAGAAAGACCTCTTCTCGCTCGCGATGAGTGACATCGGCTTCGCCTACCTCGAAGAGCTGCGTTCGCAAGGCTACGAGCGCCCGACGCTCCAACAGCTCGTCCGCATGGCGCACCACGGCGTCCGGCTCGACTACCTGAAAGGCTTGAAGTCGCTCGGCTACAAGGTCGACTCGCTCGACATGCTCGTCCGCATGCGCGACCACGGCGTCACGCTCACCTTCATCAAAGAGCTTCAGGAGGCGGGCTTCGGACGTCTCACGCCCGAGCAGTTAGTCCGCACGCGCGACCACGGCGTGAGCGCCTCCTTCCTGCGCGAGCTGAAGGCCGAGGGCTACGACGTCTCTGCGCTCGACGAGCTCATACGCCTCCGCGACCACGGCGTCAGCACGTCTTTCATCCGCGGGCTTCGCGCCGAAGGCTACAAGTCACTCCCGCTCGCGCAGCTCGTCCGCCTCCGCGACCACGGCGTATCCATCACCTTCATACGCGAGCTGAAGGCGCTCGGCTACACGGAGCTTGCGGTCGAAGAACTCGTGCGCCTGCGCGACCACGGCGTCACCGCCTCCTTCGTCCGCCGCGTCAAAAGTGAACGCACCGACAAGCCGACCGTCGAAGAGCTAATCAGCATCCGCAATCGCGGCATGTAAAAGAAGGCAAAAGGTAAAAGTCAAAAGTCAAAAGTAAGAGCGGAAAGGCGAAAGGTTGAGAAGCGCGATGCTCCTCAACCTTTTGCTTTTTACTTTTACCTTTTGCCTTCTTCTTGCCTTCTTCAGGCGACTATCATCGTGCCCGTGCCCTCGTCGGTGAAGACTTCGGAGAGAAGCGTGTTGCGCAAAGAGCCTTTGATGATGTGGGCCGAGCGGACGCCGCGCTCCAAGAGTTCGGCGATTGACTGGAGCTTGGGAATCATGCCGCCCGTCGCCGAGCCATCGCTGACGAGCGCGCGCGCCTCGGCGGCCGTCAGATGCGAGAGCTTCGTCGCCGGGTCGCCCGCGCGCAGGTAGATGCCGTCCACGTCCGAGAGCATGATGAGCTTCTCGGCTTCGAGGCGGACGGCGATTTCGGCGGCGATGGTGTCGGCGTTGATGTTAAAGACGCTGCCTTCCGAGTCCGCGCCGAGCGAGGAGATAACGGGCAGGTATTCGTGGTCGAGCAGGACGCGAATCAAACGGTCGTTGACTTCGAGGATGTCGCCGACGTGTCCGAAATCGACCTCGCGACTCTCGCCCGTCTCTCGGTTCAAGACTTCGCGCGGAGGCCGACGCTCGGCGTGAATGATGTTGGCGTCGACGCCCGATAGCCCGACGGCCTCGACGCCGCGCAGGCGCAGGGCGGCGAGGATGTCGGTGTTAATCTTCCCGGCGAAAATCATCTTCGCCATGTCGAGCGTCGCGTCGTCGGTGACGCGGCGGCCGTCGATGATGGTCTGCTCGTGGCCGAGCAGCGCGGCGAGGTCGGTCAACTGCTTTCCGCCGCCGTGGACGACGGCGATGCGTATGCCGACCTGATGAAGGAGCGCCAGCTCTTCGGCCAGAGAGATGAGCTGCTCGCGATCCTCCGTCACCTTGCCCGACAGCTTGACGACGAAAGTCTTCCCCTTGAAGCGCCGGATGTAGGGCAACGCCTCGCGCAACAAATCGAGTCTCTGCTGCTGGCTCATCAGACGCCACCCATCACTTTCGCCATGATTGCCTTCTGCGCGTGCAGACGGTTCTCGGCCTCGTCGATGACGACCGAAGCGGGCGAGTCGATGACGGCGTCCGTGACGATGACGTTGCGGCGGACGGGCAGACAGTGCATGAAGAGTCCCGCGTCCGTGCGACGCATCTTCTCCTCGTCGACCATCCAACGGCCGCGATACTGCGCGCGCTCCTCGATGTCGTCCTCCGCGCTCCCGTAGAAGTGTCGGCTGCCCCAGCTCTTCGCGTAGACGACCTGCGCGCCGTCGAAAGCCTCGTCCACGTCGTCTGTCAACTCGACGCGCCCGCCCGCGTCGAACGCGCGCCGGTTGACCTCGCGCATCAAGTCCTCGTCCAACTCGTAGCCGGGCGGGTGCGCGATTGTGAGGTCGTGCCCCATTTGCGCGGCGGCCAGAGCGAAGCTGTTGGGCACGGCCATCGGCAGGGGCTTCGGATGCCACGCCCACGTCAAGAGCACGCGCTTGCGCCCCTCACCTAAACGTTCGCGCACCGTCAGCATGTCGGCCATGGCCTGACACGGATGATGCATGGCCGACTCTAAATTGATGACGGGCACGTCCGAGTATTTCGCGAACGCCGCGAGCACGGGGTCGCGCCGCTCCTCCTTCCAGTCGCGTAGCGCGGCGAACGTGCGGACGCCGATTGCCGAACAGTAGCGGCCCAGCACGCGCACGAACTCGGCGACGTGCTCGGTCTTGTCCCCGTCCATCACTTCGCCGTCGCGGTGCTCCAAAGTCCAACTCGTCCCGCCCGGCTCTAACACGACGGCGTTTCCGCCCAACTCGTAGATGCCGACCTGCATCGACGCGCGCGTCCGCAGAGAGGGGTTAAAGAAGACGAGCGCGACCGAGCGTCCCGCGAGCGGGCGCGACGCTTCTCGGCCGCGCTTGAAACGCGCGGCGGCCGCGAGCAACTCCTCCAACTCCTCGCGCGACCAATCGGCCGTCGTCAAAAAATTCCTCATCCGTGTAGCTCTCGCAAACTCGCGTCTAATGCTTCGACGAAGACGTCGGCCTCTTCCGTCGTCAGGCAGAGCGGCGGAAGAAGTCTTAGCACGCGCGCGTCGCTCGACGTGCCGGTGATGACGCCGCGCGCGAGTAGAGACTTCTGCACGTCCGCCGCCGACGCTTCCTCGAACTCGACGCCGAGCAACATCCCGCGACCACGCAGGCGCGCGACCCCCTTCATTTCTGCCAGACGCGCTCTCAAGTGCTGCTCCACTCGGCGCGCGTTCTCAATCATCGTGTCCGCCTCAATCGCTTCGAGCGTCGCCTCGACCGCAGCCATCGCGAGCATCCCGCCGCCGAAGGTCGTGCCGAGGTCGTTCTCCTTAATCGACACGGCGACGGCCTCACTCACGAGACACGCGCCGACGGGCACGCCGCTCCCCAGAGCCTTCGCGAGCGTGACGATGTCGGGCACGACGCGCGCGCCCGCCTCGCTCCCCGCGAAGAACCACTCGCCCGTCCGTCCGACGCCCGTCTGCACCTCGTCGTAAATCAGAAGCATCCCGCGCTCGTCGCACAGGCGACGCAACGCCGCGAAGAACTCCGGCGCGGCCTCGCGCACGCCCGCCATCGACTGAATCGGCTCAAGCATCACGGCCGCGACATCGTCTCCCGCGAGCTTCTCAACCGACTCGATGTCGCCGAACTCCGCGCACAGGTGGCCGGGCACGTTCGGCCGCCCAATCTCGCGATACTTGCCGAGGAAGGTCGCGCTAATCGCGTCGGCCGTGCGGCCGTGAAAGCCGCCCGCGAACGTGATGACGGCCTCGCGCCCGGTCTTCATGCGCGCCATCCGCATCGCGTTCTCGTTCGCCTCCGTGCCCGAGTTGCAGAAGAAGACTTTGCCGAGACCGGCGGGCGCGACGCTTGCCAACTTCGCCGCCGCGCGCGCGCGCACGTCCGAGTAGACGAGATTCGAGTAGAAGAGAAGCGAGTCAGCCTGTCTCTTAAGAGCGTCGACGACGCGCGGGTGACAGTGGCCCGTCGCGGCGACGGCGTGGCCGCCGTACAAATCTAGGTAGCGCGCGCCTTCGTTCGTCTCGACCCACGAGCCGCGCCCGCGCTCAGGCGCGAACGGAAATTTTTTATAAGTGGCGAGCTGAAACTCGTCCTCGCGCTCGGCGACGGACGCGAACGTGCGTGCGGCTTCCGGCGTCATGGATTCCCCCCGGCGAGCCGGAGGCCCGTCGTCTCTTCGAGTCCAAACATGAGGTTCATGTTCTGGACGGCTTGCCCGGCCGCTCCTTTGACGAGGTTGTCGATGGCCGAGAAGACGACGAGCTGGCGTCGGCGCGCGGCGAAACCTATGTCGCAGAAGTTCGAGTTCTTCACCCAGTTGATGTCGGGCGAGCCTTCGACCGTGCGGACGAAAAAGCTCTCGGCGTAGAAGTCGTCGAAGAGTCGGCGCGCGTCTTCGGCCGTCAACTCGGTTTTCGTCTCGGCGTAGACGCTCGCGAAGATGCCGCGCGAGACGGGGAGCGAGTGGGTCATAAATACAAGCTCGCTCGTCCAGTCGCCGGCCGCGCGCAAGGCTTGCTCGATTTCGGGGACGTGCTGGTGCGTGAAGGGCTTGTATGCGTAGAACGAATTCGCGCGCTGCGGGTGGTGCGTGTTCGCGGCGGGCTTCGCGCCCGAACCCGAAGAGCCTGTCTTGGCATCGACGACGACGCGGCCCGTGAGTTGTTCGCGCGCGACGAGCGGCGCGAGCGCGAGCAAGGTTGCGGTCGCGAAGCAGCCGGGGTTGCTGACGAGCCGCGCTTGCTTAATCCGCTCGCGGTTTAGCTCCGTCAAGCCGTAGACGAACTCGCGCTGCAAGTCCGAAGCCGTGTGCTCGCGGCCGTAAGCCGAAGCGAACTCCGACGGGTCGTCGAGGCGGAAGTCTCCGGAGAGGTCAATGACCTTGAGTGACGCGGGCAGTCGCGGCGCGACTTCGAGCGCCTGTCCGTGAGGGAGCGCGAGGAAGAGACAGTCAAGACTTTCGACTTCGCGCAAATCATCCGACGCGCGCGCGAAGTCTAGCTCGGTGAGTCCGCGCAGGTTCTTGTGAACTTCGCCGACCGACTTTCCCGCGTGCTCGTTGGCGGTGACGAGGACGACCTCGGCCTGCGGATGAAAAAGCAGGATGCGCAGAAGCTCCGCGCCGCCGTAGCCGGAGCCGCCGAAGATGCCGACCTTGATTCGTTCGCTCATCACAACACCAAGGAGTCTCGTCAACGCTTCGCGTTTCACACTCAAGCCTTTTGGGTTAAGCTGTCCGTTAAAGAAAACGCTCGACAGGAGAAACCACAAATGTCACTCGGACAAAAAGCCCCGTTCCCCTTCCTCGCGCTCGGCGTCGCCTTCATCGTCATCGGCATCACCACTCAACGCGCGTTCCTCTACGTCGGGCTGGTCTTCCTCGCCGTCGCCGTGGCAATGCTCGTGCGCGGACGGCGGGGCTAGGCCGCGACCCGCGCGCCGTCGATCTTGTTCTCGACCTTGCTCTCGACTTTCGCCCTGACCAAATCGAACAGACGCGCGCCGTCGCGCCGCGCGTTCGCGGCCGGGACGCCCAACTCGCGCTCGACGTACTCCTCACCCATCCGCGAGTCCGTCACCGAACCCGCGACCAAATCGACCTCCATCCCGCGACGCCGCAACAACTCGATGCCGCCCCACGTGCCGACGTAGTCGGACGCGCAGAAGACGAGCGACGCCGTCGCCGCGCGCAGTTCCTCGTCGTCGAAGACCGACTCGACCGAGTAGCCGCCGAGGATGCCGTCGCCGAGTTCGATGATGATGAGGTCGGGCGACGACTCGTTGAGCCGCGCGACGACCGCCTTCGCCACCGGCGCGAGGTCGCCGACGCCGACCGTCGAAGGCAGTCCGCAATCTAAGAAGCTGGCGGTCGCAACCGCGCCGTGGTCGGCCATGTTAAGCGTGTCTCTTAAACACGCGACGCCCGACAGTTTCGCCGCCGCGACGCGAAGGCCCGCCCTCGTCGCG
>DASUNL010000331.1:0-4868 GCA_036277175.1 Pyrinomonadaceae bacterium
ACGATGGCCTCGGGCACGGTGCTCATGCCGACGGCGTCGGCGCCCAGCAGGCGCAGCATCCTGATCTCGGCGGGCGTCTCGTAGGATGGCCCCGAGAGCGCCGCGTAGATGCCGCGCCGCAGCTCGAGCCCCATCTCGCGCGCCTCCGAAGACCCGCGCATGGCGCTCGTCTTGGGAAGCGGACTCGGCGCGTTCGCCGACGAGATTGAGGGCGGCGTCGCGATGCCTTACGAGGAAGTGCCCGGCTTCGCGCGCTCGACCGTCGAAGGGCACGCCGGACGCCTCGTCATCGGCCGCGTCGGCGGCGTCCCCCTCGTCGCGATGCAGGGCCGCTTCCACTTCTACGAGGGCTACACGCTCGAAGAGGTGACGTTTCCCGTCCGCGTCTTCGCGCTGATGGGCGTGCGCACGCTCGTCCTGACGAACGCGGCCGGCGGCCTCAACAACAGTTACACGCAAGGCTCGCTCATCGTCATCTCCGACCATCTGAACCTGCTCGGCGACAACCCACTGCGCGGCCCGAACGACGAGCGGCTCGGCGCGCGCTTCCCCGACATGACGGAAGTTTACGACCACGAGTATCAGGACGTGGCCGTGCGCGAGGCGCAGGAGATGGGCGTGGAGCTTCGGCGCGGCGTCTACGCGGCGCTCTCCGGGCCGAGCTACGAGACGCCGGCCGAGATACGGATGATGCGCTCGCTCGGCGCGGACGCCGTCGGCATGAGCACCGTGCCCGAGGCCATCGTCGCGCGCCACGCTGGGATGCGCGTCCTCGGCCTCTCCTGCATCACCAACATGGCGGCCGGCATCGAGGCGACACCCATCGACCACGCCGAAGTCATGGAGACCGGCGCGCGCGTCCGCGAGACCTTCGCGGAACTGCTGCGCCGCGTGATTCCGAAATTAACTTAGCAGGTCTGAGCGGGGCGACGAATGATTATCGGCATCTGCGGCGGGACGGGGTCGGGGAAGACGACGGTGGCGAACCGGATTCTGGAATCGGTGAGCGCCGACGAGGTCGTCTTCATTCAGCAGGACTCTTATTATCGCGACCTCGACCGGATGCCGCTCGACTTTCGCGGCCTTGCGAACTTCGACCACCCGGACGCCATCGACAACGACCTCCTCGTCGAGCACCTGCGCGCGCTCAAGTCGGGCCGCGCGGCCGAGCTTCCCATCTACGACTTCAAGCAGCAGGTGCGGCTCGCGGAGACGCGGCGCACGGAGGCGCGGCCCATCATCATCCTCGAAGGCATCCTCATCTTCGCCGAGCCGCGCCTGCTCAACGAGATGGACGTGAAGATTTTCGTGGACACGCCCGACGACATACGCTTCGTCCGTCGCCTGCGTCGGGACATCACCGAGCGCGGGCGCACGCTCGAATCCGTCATCGAGCAGTATCTTGAGACGGTGCGGCCGATGCACATGCAGTTCGTCGAGCCGTCGAAGCGTCTGGCCGACGTCATCATCCCCGAGGGCGGGCACAACCTCGTCAGCATCGACCTCATCAGCGGGCGCATACGCGAGCGACTCGCCGACGAGCGGCGCAGGCGCGGGGGCGCGGCCGGCGCGTGAGGTTTAAGGGACAGCGAAGAGTCAGGGAGGAGACCGAAGAGTTTTGAACGAAGACACAACGGAAATCATCGAGGCCGCGACGCAGGCGCGCAACTGCGCGCTCGCGCAGTACTCAAACTTCTGCGTCGGCGCGGCCGTCGAGGACGGCGAGGGGCGCATCTTCACGGGCTGCAACGTCGAGAGCGCGGCCTACGAGCTGACGATGTGCGCCGAGCGCGTGACTATCTGGAAGGCTCTCTCGGAGGGCGCGAGAAAATTTCGACGCATCGTCGTCGTCGCCGACACGGAGCGTCTGACGCCGCCGTGCGGCGCGTGCCGCCAACTCATCTGGGAGTTCTGCGGCGACATCCCCGTCGTCCTCGCCAACCTGCGCGGCGACACAGAGACCTTGCAGATGAGCGACCTTCTGCCGCGCCCCTTCGACGCCGCGTTCCTGCTCGAAGCCGGGACGGAGACGAAAGGTTAAGGGCAAATGGCTGAGAGCGAGAGCAGGGGCGAGAAGGCGGGCGGCGGCGAGGAGACTGCGGTCGAGCGCGTCGTCAATCGCATCACGGGCGAGGCCATCCACCTCTTCCTTTCGCTGCTCTCGATAGTCATCCTCGCGGTGGCCGTCGTCGCGGCCTACCAGACGGTCGTCACGGAGTTCCCCAAACTCTTCACGCCGGTCGAAGAGTACGACGTACTACAGAAGATAATTCATAACCTTCTGCTCGTCGCCATCGCCGCCGAGTTGGGCCTGCTCCTGCTCTATCACCGGACGAGCGCGGCCGTCGAGGTCATCATCTTCGTCATCGCGCGCAAGATAGTCGAGCCGAACATCACTTCGCTCGACCTTCTGCTGAGCGTCGCGGCGCTCGCCGGGCTGCTCGTCGTGCGTTTCTACTACTTGCCCGGCCGCCCGAAGTGAGTGTGCCTGAGAAACACAGAGAAAGACAGACTTTCGCGCATGACAACATTGTTCCGACCCGCCGCCGCACTTATGTTCACCTTCATTCTCTTCGCGCCCCCCGCCGGTCTCGCGGCGCAGAGGCGTAAGACCGTCGACCTTATCGTCGCGGGCGGGACGGTCGTCACGATGGACGGCCGTCGCCGCGTCATCGAGGACGGCGCGGTCGCCGTCTCGGAGGGGCGCATCGTGGCGGTCGGCACGCGCGCCGAGGTCGAGCGCGACTACACGGTCGCGCGTCGCGGCGCGCGCATCAACGCGGCGGGCAAGGTCGTCATGCCCGGCCTCGTCAACGGCCACACGCACATCCCGATGACGCTCTTCCGAGGACTCGCCGACGACCTCGACCTCAACGAGTGGCTGACGAAATACATTTTCCCGGCCGAGGCCAAAAACGTCACCGAGGAGTTCGTGCGCGTCGGCACGCGGCTCGGCCTCGCCGAGATGATTCGCGGCGGGACGACTACTTACTGTGACATGTACTACTTCGAGGACGCCATCGCCGAGGAGACCGAGCGCGCGGGCGTGCGCGGCGTGTTGGGCGAGACCGTCATCGACTTTCCCGTCGCCGACAACAAGACTTGGGCCGAGGCGATGGCTTACAGCGAACGCTACCTCCGGCGTTGGAAGGGGCACGCGCTCATCACGCCGGCCGTCGCGCCGCACGCGCCCTACACCGTCTCCGAAGAACACCTCAAAGAAGTGCGCGCGCTCGCCGACCGGACGGACTCGACCGTCGTCATACATCTTTCGGAGACGCGCAAGGAGGTCGAGGACGTGACGGCGCAGAAGGGCGCGCCGCCCGCCGAGTATCTTGAGCGGATAGGCTTCTTTCGCGGCCGAGTCATCGCCGCGCACACGGTACACCTCAACGACCGCGAAATCGCGTTGATGAAGGAGCGCGGCGTCGGGTGCGTTCACAACCCGCAGTCGAACATGAAGCTCGCGTCGGGCGTCGCGCCCGTGCCGAAGATGCTCGCGGCCGGGGTGCGCTTGGGGCTTGGGACGGACGGCGCGGCGTCGAACAACGACCTGAGCATGTGGGAGGAGATGGACACGGCGGCGAAGCTGCACAAGCTCTGGTCGAACGACCCGCGCGCCGTCTCGGCCGAGCAGGCTTTGGAGATGGCGACCATCGGCGGCGCGCGCGCGCTACACCTCGAACGCGACATCGGCTCCATCGAAGAGGGGAAGCGCGCCGACCTCGTCGTCGTGGACTTGGACGAAGTTCACCAGACGCCGCTCTACAACGTCTACTCGCACCTCGTCTACGCGACGAAGGCTGCGGACGTGCGCCACGTCGTCATTGAGGGGCGCGTCGTGATGCGCGACCGTAGACTTTTGACCTTAGACGAGACGGAGATTAAGCGTCGCGCGCGCCTGTTCCGCGAGCGCGTTTCGCGCAGTCTCGCGGCCCTGCGCGCCGGAGCGGAGACGCACGGCGGGATGTAAAAGCGGCGCGGCGGGTTGAAAATCCGTGCAAAGAAAGCCATAATCGGAGCATCGAAGAGTTATCCCTGTAAGCGAGCCACGCTATCGTAGGCTCGCTTTTAAATTTATGGAGTATTAATAGTGAAGGGAATTCGACTTCTTAGTTTTCCGCACCCCTCGTTCAAATTCATCATCGGGCTGGCTCTGGCGTTAAACCTCGCGGGCGTAGTCTGCGCGCAGGAGGTCGTGCAGGCTTCGGACAACGTCGCCGAGGCCGAGCCGCGTCCCGCCCAGACCACCGCCGAGACGGACGCGCAGCGCCGCATCGCGCGTGCGCGCGCGCTGGCCGTGTCGGGCAAACGCGGCCTCGCGGCCGGAGAGCTTGAAGTGCTCTTCGCCACGACCAAGGACGAGTCGGTGCGCGACGTGAGCCGCATCCTCCTGATGTGGATTTACGTCGAGCTGCCCGACTACAAGCGCGCCTTGCAGCTCCTCGATTTGACTTATAACGCGCGCGCGGGGGCGGGCGAGGAGGCGACGCGCGACTACTACGCTTTGGCCGGTCAGGTCTTGGGCGCGGCGCGCGCGCACGCCGAGCGTTACCGCACCTTCGGCCTGCGTCCCGACGACGCGGAGCTGCCCGCCGAAGCGAAGGCCGACCTCGACCAGATGCGCTCGCTGCTCGAACGTGTGCTTGAACAGGCGAAGCAGATACGCGGTGAGGCCGCGAGCGAGAGGGGAGGCGGCGACGCCGCCGCGCTCGTCGAAGAGGCCGCCAACGTCCGCGTGCGTCTGGCCCGCGACGATGCGGAGCGCGCGCGCTGGCAGCACGAGATTGCCGACGCGCGACAGCGCCTCTTCGCGTCCGACACGCGCATCGCGAAGATTAGCGACGGCCGCGCCGCCGTCACGAACG
>DASUNL010000332.1:0-4373 GCA_036277175.1 Pyrinomonadaceae bacterium
TTGTAGGTGAGGAAGTAGTGGCGCAGACGGTCGACTAACCCTGCGGGGACTTCCGCGATGTCCTCGATGTGACCGAAGGCCACGTCGTCGTGAAGGACGGCGACGATCTTGTCGTCGGCCTCGACGGCGTCAATCATGCGCAGGCCGCCGACGGGCCGCGCGCGTATGAAGAGGTCGCCGTGCGCGATGGGCTTCTCGGTCAGGACGCAGATGTCCATCGGGTCGCCGTCGCCGCGTATGCCTTCGATGCCCGTCCGCTCGCGGCACAACTCGGCCACGCGCTCGCCGCAGAAGCTCTGCGGGATGAAGCCGTAGAGCGTCGGCGGGAAGGAGGAGAAGCGTTGCGGGCGGTCGATGCGCAGGTGGCCCGAAGGCTTGTCGAGCTCATACTTCACGGCGTCGGTCGGCACGATCTCGATGTATGCGTTCAGCAGGCGCGGCGCGTCCGAGCCCGGCGCGACGCCGTGCCACGGGTGGGCCTGAAACAGTAACGCCAGCAGACGGTTGAGCGCGTCGTTCGGAGTCTCCGACATCTTCGATTTTCTCCCCCGCGCGCGCCTCTCAAGAGGGGCGACGCGCGCGCCCGCGTCGTGATAAAATCCCGCGCGCCGCGGGGTCTAAGTTTTCGTGGATTATGAAAGACGCGCGCCCCGCGTGTCTACGTCCGCAGGCGAGAGCGCGACTTCGGGCGCGCACGTTGAAGTTCTCATGTCAGCCATCACTACAACGACGACTCACGCGACGACGGCCTCAAGCGCAGAGGCCGCGCCGGGCGTCATCTCTCTGCGCTGGATAATCGGCGCGCGCGACGACCTCGTCTGGATTATCGGCTCGGTCGCGTCGAGCTATCTGCTCTTCGCGCTCTACGTCGGCGGCGTCGTGCCGCTCCTGCCGATGGTCGCGCTGTGGGCCATCCTCATCGACGCGCCGCACGTCTTCGCGACGCTCTCGCGCACCTACTTCGACCGCGAAGAGCGGCGCGCGCGAAAGCGTCTGCTCTTGGGGTCGCTACTGTTTTTCGCCGTCGGGCCGGTGATGGTTCTGTCGGGGGCGGGCTTCGTCTTCTTCTTCCTCGCGGCGCTCTGGGCCTACTACCACTTAGTCAAACAGCACTACGGCTTCATGGTGCTCTACAAGAAGAAGAACGGCGACCTCGCGCGCACGGATAACGCGCTCGACCGCGCGCTCATCGCCACAGGCTTCTGGTTTCCCTTCGTCGCCTTCGTCGCGCGCGACCCGGAGGCGATGGCGCGCGTCCCCGCAGGGCTTCACTCGGGGCTGTGGTACGCGGAGAAGCTTCTGCTCGCGGCGACCGTCGGCGTCGGACTAGCGTGGCTCGCACGGCAGGTGCAGCGCGCCGTCCGTCGCGAGCCGCTCGACGTGCCGAAGTATCTTCTGCTCGCGGCGGCGCTGCCGATGCACTGGGTCGTGCTCTTGACGCCGATGCCGCACAAGCCCGTCGCCATCGTCGCCATCCTGACCATCTATCACAACTTCCAGTATCACCGCCTCGTCTGGTTTCACAACCGCAAGTACGCGGGGCGCGAGGACGCGCGCGAGCGGCACGGCGCGGCCGAGCTTATCAGCCGCCGTCTCGTCTACTACGTCTTCTTCGGACTCATCTTCGGCCTCTGGTATCAAGGGCCGCGCCAGTATTTGAACTGGACGACCGACCTCAACAACTTCGACCTCAAGACGCAGGTCTTCTCATCCTTCCTCTGGGGCTACGCCTTCATCCACTACTACCTCGACTCGAAAATCTGGCGCGTCCGCCGCGACCCGTCCGTCGGCCGTGCGCTCAAGATGGAATAGTCGAAAAGGCAAAAGTAAAAAGGCGAAAGTGAAGACGGGCGACGTGCTGCCCGTCTTCACTTTCGCCTTTTTACTTTTGCCTTCCTTCGCACCACGCGCGCGTCACCTCGTGGCGGTAAGCAAAGAGGCGTTCTAATCTGCGCTCGACGAGGAGCGGCGCGAGCGCGCGACCCACGGGGCCGAGCGGCGGCTCGTACTCGACCTCGTCGCGCAAGATGGTCGCGCCGTCGTCGGTCGGCCGAAAGAGATGCGTGTGACGCCACGCGCGGAACGGGCCGCGACGCTGCACGTCCTCGAACATGCGCGGCGGGTCGTAGGCCGTGTGCTCGGCGACCCACAAGCTCTTAAAGATTCCGAGCACGCGCGTCTCGACGACGGCTCGCGCGCCGACGCGAAGAGAAGGCGCGGCCTCTAAGACGCGCGCACTCTCCCACGGCGGCGTGAGACGCGCGAGCGCGTCCGGCAGCTCGTGGAAGGCGAAGACGCGCTCGGGCGCGGCCCTGATTAAGCTCTCCTTTTGAAAAATCATCGGCCGAAGAGTAGCACACCCAACCCGCTCAAATCGCGCACCCCACACTCATCTCAGCATCCGGACTTATAGACATTCAGCCGAAACATGCGTGCAGACTTGACTTTGCGAGCCGGTCAGATATTCTTCTGAACCGCCCGAAACGCTCATGACTGAGACACCCGATAAATTTCTGACGACGCGCCAACTGGCTCTCATGTGGGCCGTCAGCGAGGCCACCATCAAGCGTTGGGCCGACGCCGGGTTGCTCCGTGTCACACGCACGGTCGGCGGCCACCGGCGCTTCGCGCCCGACGAAGTGGCGCGCTTCGAGCGCGCGCGCGGACTCGGGTCGAACTCGGCGCGACGCACGCCAGCGAGTCTTTCGGCGAAGGGTTCGGTTGCGGTCTTAGACGCGGGCGCGGGCGGCGGGACGGAGCGCGCGCCTTCGTCCTCGCGCGAAGCCTTCCTCGAAGCCATCGTCGCCGGGCGCGAGACGGAAAGCTCGATGCTACTTTTGAGCGCGATGCTCGACGGCGTCGCGGTGGCGGACATTTTAGACGAGGTGGTCGCGCCCGCGATGCGTCAGGTCGGGTCGCTCTGGTACGCGGGCCGACTCGGCGTCGCCGACGAACACCTCGCGACGCGGACTGCCGTGCGTGCGCTCGAATCGCTCAGCGGCTCGGTGCGGCGCAGGTACGCGGGCGTGCGGACGGCGCTGTGCTGCGCTTCGGAGGGCGAGTTGCACGAGGTGGCCGTGCTGGGCCTACAGGTCTTGCTCGAAAGCGAAGCGTGGCGTGTCACGAGTCTCGGCGGCAACACGCCTTTCTTCGCCCTAGCCGACGCGGTCGCGCGACACCGGCCGTCACTCGTCTGCGTCTCCTCGACGATGGGCGCGGAGCTTGAGCGCACGTCGCGCGAGTTCCCGCAACTCTCGGCGGCCGTGCGCGCGTGCGACGCGCGGCTCGTCCTCGGCGGCGAGGGCTTCCGCGACGCCGCCTTGCGCCGGCGCTTCCCCGCAGACCTCCACGCGGAGAGCTTCGCCGAGCTTCAAGAATTCTTAAATCGTGAACGTCAGTCGTGAGTCGTGAGTAGAGTTTGAGAGACGCGCTACTTGAGGTGTGAATCGCAAGGTCGAATGAGAGTCAAACTATTTACGATTGACGATTCACGACCGACGGCTTTTCAGTCTTCGTCGTGCTCATCGCCGTCGTAGTGGAGGCGGACGCGCTCGTCGTCGACGACGGTTTCGAGGTGGACGGGACGTCCCCAGAGCGTGTAGACGTGTTCGAGCACCTTGCGCGCGTAAAGGCCGTCGAGCTCCGCGCCCTCGTACTGGTGTTTGAGGTACAGCTCGCGGTTGCCGTTGTAGTCGCCGTCGGCGACGACGATGTAGGGGAAGCCGAAGTTGGTCATGTTCGAGACGAGCTGGTCGCGCACGCGCTCCCAACGCTTCTCCGTCACCGTCCACTCCTCGTCGTCCACCAACTCGTAGACGAACAGGTCAAGCTCCTCGCACAACTCCTCGGTCAGGTAGTTGCGCAGGAAAGAGACGTCCGACTCGACCTCGCGCACCTCGAAAATCTTGGCCCTCCCCTCGCCGCCCGCGCGCCCGAACTTCTCGCGCTCCCGCTCCGTCGGCGCGTCCCAACGCCGCTCGATGTCCTCGAAGATTTTGTAGCCGAGGTAGTAAGGGTTCAACTGCCCCTTGTGCGGCGACACCACCCCCGAGTGCAAGTCCGCGAACTCGATCAACTCCGTGTCCGTCAACTCCAACTCCCTCATGATGCGCGCGTGCCAGAACGACGCCCATCCTTCGTTCATGGTCTTGGTCTGCATCTGGGGGATGAAGTATTGCATCTCCTCGTGGATGATGGAGACGATGTCGCGCTGCCAGTCGGAGAGGGTGGGGGAGTTGCGCATGAGGTAGTAGAGGAGGTCTTTTTCGGGGAGGCGCTCGCCGCGCGGCTTCTGCTCATCCGCGGCCGCGTCGTCCGTCTTCGAGCGCGCGTCGAGCTGCCAGAGGTCGTCGTAAGGGGTGGCGTGCGGGAGC
>DASUNL010000333.1:0-11004 GCA_036277175.1 Pyrinomonadaceae bacterium
TTGCCGAAGGTCGCGCACCATTAGGTCGCGGTTGAGTCTGTCCTGCTCCGGAAAGCCCGTTGCGTCGATGGCCTCGAACTTCTTGAGGAAGACGCGCTGCCGCTCGATGTCGCGGTCGATGGCCGCCTGCGAGAAGTCGCCTATCTTGTCGTTGTAGCGTTTGTCGCCGAGGATGGAGGCGAATTCGGGGTTCGTCTCAAGCACGTACTCCCACTGCTCCTTGAGCAGTTCGTTGAGCTGCTTGACGCGCTCGGCGACCGACGCCGAGGCGGCTTTCGGAGCCGGCGCGTGCGCGCCGTGGCCGCCGCCCTGTGCGAGGGCGAGCGGCGCGGCCGTCGTGAAGACGAGCGCGGCCGTGGCGAAGAAGGTAATCAGACGTTTCATCTTACGTTGCTCCAATCAAATTTTCGGATTAGACCCGTCGCGGGGCGCGCGGGTTGTTCGGAAACTTCCCTTTTTAGGCAAGACCACAAAGTATACGTCGCGGCCGCGCCCTAAGTTGCGGCCCGCTCCCAGTTCAGGCCCGACGACGTTTAAGGCTCGACGTCTTTCAACGCTTTCGCCGCGTCGAGCGCGTGCCAACGCCCCTGCCAGTCGAACGCTTCGAGGCCCGCGAAGTTCTTTTTGTAGTCGTAGACCGACGGCTCGCGGCAGGCGTAGCCGGGGTAGTAGTGTGCGCGGCGCGTCTCGCGCGTGTAGCGCAGGGCTTCGAGCATCGTGAAGACGCCGAGGCTGCGGCGCGACTCCGCCGGGTCGAACATCGCGTAGACGGCCGAGGTCGCGCGCCGCCCCACGTCGAGGAAGCTCGCGGCGACGAGGCGTCCGCCAACCCTCACCGCAATCGTCTCGTTGCGGCACGGCACGCTGCCCGGAGCGAACGAGAGGAAGACCGAGAGCGATTCGGGCACGTCCGAGCGAAACCGCGTCTTGTGTCGCTCGAACATCTCTTCCAACTCGTCGTTAAAAACCGTCTCGCCGATTTCGACCCGCGCGTCGCGGTTGCGCGCGATGATGCGGCGCTGGCTGCGCGACGGCGCGAAGCGCTCGACGGCGACGCGCAAAGGTACGACCGTGCAAGAGCGACCGCCGGGCCACGCGCGACGGTAGCGGAAGAAGAACGCGCCGAAGTGACGCCACCCTTCGGCCCACCACGCATCCATCTCTTCGGGCGCGGCCGTCCAGCAGATGAAATACTGTTCCGGCGAGGTCGGCATCCGTCCGTCGAAGTCAGTTGAGTTTGGCCTGCATGCGTCGCAGCGCCCCGGCGGCCTCGGCGAAGTCGGGACGCTCCTCGACGGCGAGTCCGTAGTGGCGCACGGCGTCGAGCAGACGATTGCGCCGTTCGTAGACGCGGCCCAAGTTGAAATGCGGGAAGGCGTAGGACTCGTAGCGCGGGGCGGCGAGCGCGCGGCGAAACCATCGGACGCACGACCAGATGTCGCCCTGCGCGATGAGGTAGCTGCCGATGTCGTTGTAGGGGTTGCCGAAACTGGCGTCGACGCGAATCGCTTCGAGGCACTGCTCGATGGCCTCGCGGTAGCGCCCCTCGAAGCTGTAGACCCAGCCGAGAAACGTGTGCGCCTCGGCCGTCGGGTAGGTCTCAATCGAGCGCAGGTAAAGCTCGACGGCCTCGGCGTAGTCGCTCGCCATCTGCGCGCGGTAGGCGCGCTCGAACAACTCGACGGCCTCGCGCCGCGACGCGCTCGCCTCGTCGTCGTCGCCCTCTCCGAAAGCCTTCTGGTCGTCGTCAAACACACCCACGCGACAGACTCACCTCTTCGTCGTCACAGACTTCGTCGCCGGAGCGGGGGCCGCGCACGGCACTTCCGAGCGGCCCGCGTCGAGACGCTCGATGCGCCCCTCGACGCGCGGCGCAATCGAGCGCGCCGACGTGATGAGGCGGCGCAAAGCGTCCGAGTCGATGAGCTTCGCCGGGCGCGGGCGTCGCGGCAGGTTCGTGAACACGTCGTAGCCGTCGCCGCCCGTCCCGACGTAGCGCGTCGTCGCGACCGTGTAAGTGCGATTCGGGTCGAGCGCGCGTCCCGCGACCGTCACCGTCTTGATTCTCTGGCCCGAGGGCTGGCTCGCGTCGAAGCTGTAGCGCATGCCCGACACCTGCGGGAAGCGACCCGGCTCGGCCCCCGGCTCGGTGCGCCCGACGCCGTTCTCCAAAGCCTCTCGAAGCTGCGCGCCCGTCACCTCCAAAACCTCAAGCTCGTTGTTGAACGGGAGAATCGAGAGCACGTCGCGCACCGAGAGGACGCCGGGCGTGATGATGGTGTCGGCGCGGACAGAGCCTCCGTTCATGAGCGCAATGTCCGCGCCGGTGGCCGTGCGGAACGAGTCGGCGACGAGATTGCCGACGTTGGTTTCGCACGTGCGGTTCTGCGCCGAGCGCGCGTCGAGCGCGACCGAGGTGTGGCCGACGCGACCCGAAAGCTCCTGAATCTTGCCCGCGTACTTGCGCGTGACGACGGCGAACTCGGGGTCGTCCGGCACGCTCTCGTCAACCTTGATGACCTCCCAGTCGATGCTCTCGACGCCGCCCGTCGCGGGGTCGAGGTTTAAGTCGATGCGGTTCATCTCGCGCGCGTCGGCCGTCATCTTGAAGATTGGAACGCCGCCCGAGGACGACTGAAGCAGGGTGTGCTCGTGTCCGCCGACGATGAGGTCGATGCCTTCGGCGCAGCGCGCGAGTTGTTTGTCCTCTTCGAGCGCGAGGTGCGTCAAGGCGACGATTGTCTTCGCGCCCGCCGCGCGGATGCGCGTGATGACCTCTTTGGCCGTCTCGCACGAGTCGCGGAATTCGAGGTTCGGGCCGGGACTCGAAGTCGTCGTCGTCTCGGGCAGGACGATGCCGAAGAAGCCGACCTTAACGCCGTCGAACTCCGAGATGATGAACGGCTGCGTGTCGGCGAAGGTCTTACCCGTCCGCCGGTCGATGACGTTCGCGCCGAGCCAAGGGAAGCGCGACTCCTGCACGCGCTCGCGCAAAACCTCGGGGCCGAAGTCGAACTCGTGGTTGCCGAAGACGGCGTAGTCGAGTCCGATTTGATTCCACGCATCTATCATCTGCCGCCCCTTGTAAGTTATCGACTCGACCGACGGCGAGATGGTGTCGCCCGCCATCACGAGCAGGGTGTGCGGCGACTCGGTCTTGATTCGTTTGCGCAGGGTCGAGACGCGCGCCAGCCCCCCCTCGCGCCCGCGCTCGACGGGGAGAAACTGGTACACGTCGTTGACCTGCAAAAGCGTCACGCGGACGCGGCGCGGCCTTGTAGTTTGAGCCGTGGCGACGAGCGGGGCGAAGAGCGTGAGCGCGAGTGTGAGCGCGAGCGTGACGGCCGACGTGCGGCGCGTTGTCCGCGTGCGGGGGCAAGTCATCCAAGTTCCTCCGGAAAGATTTTTAAGATTGCCGGACGGCGCGAGCAAAACGGCCCGGCGGCCGCCCACTTCGGGAGTGATACGCGAAACCATAACACGCCGCGCGCCTTCCGCGCCCGCGCCGACGTGCGGGCGCAAGCGACGCCCGATTAGGCCGAAGCCGACGGGCTGAATTATACTCGCCCGTTCTGAAATTGTTAGACGAGGAACAGGGAGTTTGCCGCGACGACGAAGAGTTGCGCGCTTAATCGAGACATGAAAAAACAGTCCTCACTCACGGTCGAGCTTGCCGCCGAACTGCCCACGGACGCGCAGACCGTCGCCGTCTGCGTCTTCTCCGGCGACGACGCCCAAAGCCCTCCGGCGAATCTTGCGGACGAGCGTTTGCGCCGCCTCTGCGAAGAGTCGGCCGCATCGGGCGAGTTCAAGGGCGAGGAGGAGACATCGCTTTTGATTCGCGCGGGTGGCGCTAAAGGGAGCGCCGCGCGTCGCGTCCTGCTCGTCGGCTGCGGCGAGCGCGAAAGTTTCGACGCCGACGTGCTCCGACGCGCCGCCGGCGTGGCCGTCCGCACGGCGCGCAAAGCGCACACCACGCACCTTCACTTTCTTTTGCCCGAAGCGCAAGACGCCGCCGCCAAGCCGCTCGCGCGCGCGCTCACAGAGGGCGCGCACCTCGGGCTCTACGACGGCGACCTCTATCAGGCCGACGACGAAGAAACGCCGCCCGCGCTCGCGCGCCTCACAATCATCGCCGCTCACGAAGGCGACGAGTTGAAGAATGAGTTGGAGCGAGCGCGCGTCGTCGCCGAGTCGGTCAACTGGACGCGCATGCTATCCGACGAGCCGGGCCTCAGTCTCCCGCCGCGCGAGTTCGCGCGCCGCGCCGCCGAGATGGCCGAAGAGTTCGGACTCACGGTCGAGACGCTTTCGGCCGACGAGGCGCGAGCGCAGAACATGGGCGGCCTGCTCGGCGTCGGTCAAGGCTCGGACGAGCCGCCCGCGCTAATCGTCGTCCGTTACGAGCCGGAGGGCGCGTCCCCCGACGAAGAGTTGTGGGCCTTCGTCGGCAAGGGCATCACGTTCGACACGGGCGGCATCTCGCTCAAGAAGCCAGCGGGGATGGAGGAGATGAAGTCGGACATGGCGGGCGGCGCGGCCGTGCTCGGCGCTCTGCGCGCCGTCGCGCAACTCAAACTCCGACGCCGCATCGTCGGCATCATCCCGGCCGCCGAGAACATGCCTTCGGGCAAGGCCATCAAGCCGGGCGACGTGGTGCGCACGCACGCCGGCTACACCATCGAGGTCGTCGACACGGACGCCGAGGGCCGCCTCGTCCTCTGCGACGGCATCGCCTACGCGAAGACCTTGGGCGCGTCGCGCATCGTCGATTTAGCAACGCTCACCGGCTCGATAATCGTCGCGCTCGGCTCGCACCGGACGGGGATGTTCTCGAACGACGACGAGTGGGCCGAGGCGGTCAGGCGCGCGTCGGTGCGCGCGGGCGAGCCGCTGTGGCGGATGCCCGTCTCGGACGACTACAAGAAGCGCATCGAGAGCATGATCGCCGACTTCAAGAACTACGGCGGACGGCCCGACGCCGTCGCCGCCGCGCTCCTCTTGAGCAAGTTCGCGGGCGACACCCCTTGGGTGCATCTCGACATCGCGGGCACGGCTTGGTACGACGACCCCACGCCCTACGCGCCCAAAGGAACTTCGGGGACGGGCGTCCGCACGCTCGTCGAGCTGGTCAGCGGCGATGCTGCGTGACGAGACGATTTTCCTGACGGGCTTTCCGGGCTTCATCGCCGGACGTCTCGTGCGTCGCCTCGCGCGCGAGGGCGCGCGGTTCATCCTTCTGGTGCAGCCGTCGTTTCTTGAAAGGGCGCGCGCGGAGGTCGCGCGCATCGCGGAGGAGACGGGCGCGTCCGTCGAAACGTTCAAGGTCGTCGAGGGCGACATCACGCGCGAGGGTTTGGGACTCGCGCGAGAGGACGCGGAAGACGCGCGGGAGACGACGACCATCCTGTTCCACCTCGCGGCCGTCTACGACTTGGCCGTCGAGCGCGAGCTGGCCGTGCGCGTCAACGTCGAGGGCACGCGCCGCGTCAACGAGTTCGCGCGCACGCTTCGCGCCTTGCGTCACTATCACTACGTCTCGACCTGCTACGTCGCAGGGCGGCGCACGGGCCGCATCTTCGAGACGGAGCTGCGACACGACGCTGGCTTCCGCAACTTCTACGAGGAGACGAAGTACGAGGCCGAGCTTTTGGTGGACGCGCTCAAAGCGGAATTGCCCGTCACGATTCATCGCCCGTCGGTCGTCTGCGGGGACTCTCGCACGGGCGAGACGGCGAAGTACGACGGCGTCTATTACCTCATCCAGTACCTTCGCATGTGGCCGCGCGCGCTCTCGCTCGCCAACATCGGCAACCGCGACGTGCGGCTCAACATCGTGCCCGTCGATTTCGTCGTCGGGGCGATGACGGCCCTCGCCGCCGACCCGCGCGCCGTCGGCGCGACTTTGCAACTGGCCGACCCCGCGCCCTTGACGACCTACGAGCTGTTTGAAGTCATCTCGAAAATCCTCGCCCGCCGGGGCTCGGTCGTCACAGTGCCGAAGCCGCTCGTTCGCACGTCGCTCACGCTCCCCCACTCCGAACGCTTCACGAAACTGCCGCACGCGGGCGTCCCCTACTTCTTCATCGAGCAGACCTACGACACCGAGCGCGCCGAAGCCTTGCTCGCCCCGCACGGCCTCGTCTGCCCCGCGTTCGAGACTTACGCCCCCGCGCTCGTCGGCTTCGTCGAGCGCCACCCGGCGCTCTGAAAGGCGCGAATTTAGCCCGCCCGCATACAACGGGCGCGCGTCCCGCGCTCATCCAAAGGCGTGCCGCAAAATTTGTTTTATACTCCGTCTATCACGAGAAGAAGAGTCTGAACCGATGAGGAATTTTTTGAAACGCCCGGCCCTCCTGTCCCTGATTTACGTCCTCGCGCTCGCCTCCGTGGCCGCGACCGAAACGTCGGCGCAGCCGCGACGACGCGCGCCGCAGCGACGCCCCGCGCCCGCGCCCGTCGCGACGCCGACGCCGCAGCCCACGCCGCCCCCGCGCGTCGTGCAGGAGACGCCCTTGAAACCCGGCGAGCGCGCCCGCTTCGACGTGACGCACTACAAAATCGACGTCGAGCTTCGGCCCGCCGAGCAGTTCATGACGGCCACGGGCGACGTCAGCTTCACGCCGCTCGATAACACGCGCTCGGTCGTCTTCGAGCTGAACGGCTCTTTGAAGGTCGAGTCAATCGAGCGCAACGGGCGGCCCTTGACGAACTTCGTGCAGGACTCGGTCGGCGTCGACACCGTCGGCCCGAGCGTGCGCGTCGATTTGGGCGAGGTCGTCGCGGCCGGCGAGCCGCAGACCTTGCGCTTCCGTTGGAGCGGCGCGCCCGTCACGCCCGAGGGCGGCCCGCTCGCCACTAAACGCTTGGCCTACGTCGGCCCCGAAGGCTCTTACCTGATGTACGCCGCGCGCTGGTTCCCCTTCCACGACTACGCGGCCGACCGCGCCACCGCCGAGTTCAACATCACCGTCCCCGCAGGGATGGAGGTCGCCGGGCCGAGCGACGAGCCCGTGGCGGCGCAGGCGGCCGCAGGCAAGTCGCGCTTCCGCTTCGTCACGCGCCAGCCCGCGCTCGTCGGCAACTTCGCCGCCGGACGCTACATCACGCGCACGCTCCGGATGGGCGGCTACGAGATACAGTTCTACGCCACGCCGGGCAGCGAGAGCTTCATCGAGCTTTACGGGCAGCTCGTCGGCGGCGCGCTTCAGCACTACACGAAGCAGTACGGGCAGCCCGCGTTCGGCACGCGCTACGTCGTCGCGCAAATCGACGACGCGAGCCTCGACGCATACGCCGGCAACGGCATCGAGTTTCTTTCGCCGCGCTTCTTCGAGCCGTCGCGTCAAGCGCCGCTCGACCAGAGAGTCGAGCGCGAGGTCGCCTTCCAGTGGTGGGGTCACACCGTGGGCCTCAAGTCTTTCGACGACGTGTGGCTCTCGCAAGGGTTAGCCGAGTGGAGCGCGTTCGCGCTTCGCGAGACGCGACTTTCGGGCGGGCAGCTCGAAGCCGCGCAGCGCGACATGATGGAGCGCGCGCTGATGTTCGAGCAGTCGGCCTCTATCCTTCGCGCGCCCTCGACGCTCGACGACCAGTCGGCCGCCTATCAGGCCGTCGTCTACTACAAGGGCGCGATGGCCTTCCGCATGCTGCGCGAAACCTTGGGCAGGCAGAAGTTCGACGACGTCCTGCGCCGCTTCTTCACGCAGTATCGCGGCAAGAACGCCGCGATTGACGACTTCGAGCGTTTGACCAGCGAGGTCGCGGGCGAGAACATGCGCTACTTCTTCGCGCGCTGGGTCGAGGGGACGGGCGTGCCCGAGTTCTCCGTCGATTACCAAATCATACGCACGCGCGAGGGCAAGTTCCGCGCGCGCGGGACGGTCAAACAGAACTTCGAGAACCTGCGGATGCCGGTCGAGCTGCAACTACGCGCCGAGGGCGACGACCAGACGACGACGCTGCTGCTCGCCGAGCGCAGCGAGGACTTCGACTTCGAGTCGCCGGGCAAGCCCATCGAGGTCATCATCGACCCGAACTTCAAAATCCTCCGCACCTCGGACGAGCTGCGCGTCGGCGTCGTCGCGCGTCGCGGCATCGAATTGTTCCGCGAGGGGCAGTACCTCGAAGCGCAGCGCCAGTTGGAAGAAGCGCTCAAGATGGACAAGTCGAACTCTTGGGTCTACTACAACCTCGGCCTCATCTTCCTCGAACAACGCAACTACCAGCAGGCGCTCGACAACTTTCAGGCGGCGCTCGACGGCAACCTCCGGCCCGCTTGGATAGAGGTCTGGGCGCGCATCAAGCGCGGCAACGCCTACGACGCGCAGGGCGACCGCGCGCGCGCCGTCAACGAGTACAAGAAGGCCGTCGAGATTGGCGTCGACTACGACAACGCGCAACGCTCAGCGCGCGAATTCATCCAGACGCCTTACGACCCCAAGAACGCCTCGCAGGCGCGGGCCGGCGGCGCGGCCAACTGAAGAGTTTGCGAAGTTGAAAAAGGCGGGAGGCCGCGCGACTCACACGAGTCAGCGCGGCCTTTTTATTTTTCTTCCGGGTAGCGAATGAGCGCGGCCGAACGGCCGACCTCTTTAAAACCGACCGACTCGTAGATGCGCGCCACGTCTTCGCTCTCGGCCGAGATGACTAACTCTTCGGCGCGCCCCTCGCGCAGAGCCGCCGCGCCGACTTCATAGACGAGCGTCGCGCAGATGCCGCGCCGACGGAAGTCCGGATGCGTCTCGACGTACTGGAAACGCCCCGACGGCCCGCCCCAGAAAAAGCCCAAGTCGGCGACGAGACGCCCGCCCAAATACGCGCCGTACCAAGCGCCCTTCCCCTCCGCGATGAGACAGCGGTATCCGTCGATGCGCTTGCCGATGAAGTCGCGGAAGCGCGCCTCGTCGAAGCGACCGCCCCGCGAGAGCACCTGCGCCTCGACTGCCTCGCGCCAGTCCTCTTCACTCGTCACTTCGCGCACCTCTATCTCGCGGTTCGGACGCGGCGGCTCTTTGAGCGTGCGCGCGACGAGCACCGGGTTGACTTCCTCCGTGAAGCCCGCCGCGATGAAAGGCTCGACCGCGCCGACGGTTTCGTCCTCGACCGGCCAGCAGAAAAGCTCGTGCCTGATTTCGGGCGCGTGCGCGAACTCGCGCGCGTAGAGTTCGCGCCAGCGCGCGAGGTCTCCGTCGGCGGGGCCGCGCGCGAAGAGGAGGAGGTTTCCGAAGTACCAGCCGCGCTGCGTGGGCGTCTCGACGCGCATGTACTCGCCTCTATCCGTGACGCGCCCGAAGCTCCGCCAGAAGAAGAGGTCTGTGAGAAAGCCTTTCGAGTTGACGCGCATTGACTTCGAGACTCTTTCAGACGGGCGCGACGGCGACGACGCTCAGGCGGTTTCGGTCGGCGAGCGCAATCATCTCCTCGCGGTCGAAGATGAGGGTCTTCCCGGCGGTCAGACAGAGACAGGTCGCGCCCGCCTCGACCATCACGCCGACCGTCGGCACGCCGACCACCGGCACGTCGAAGCGCATGTCCTGCGCGGGCTTGGAGACCTTGACGACCGTCAGTCGCCCGCGCGCAAGTTCCCCGGCGCGACGCACGCAGGCGTCCGTCCCCTCCATCGCCTCGACGGCGACGCAGGCGCGCGCGCGCACGACGATGGTCTGACCCAAATCCAGCCGCGCAATCTCGCGCGCGACTTCCAACCCGTACTCGATGTCGCCGCGCTCGCGCTCGTTCGGAGCGCGGCGCGTGAGCACCCCTTCGCGCGGCAGGTGGTCTTGCAGAAAATGTGTCGAGTCGATTAACTCCACGCCCTCGCGCGCGAGTTCGGCCGCGACGCCGCCGATGAGCGCGTCGGTGTTGCGGCGCGGGAGGCTGAGGAGCATTTTGAGCATCCGCACGTCTGGGAGCGCGCCGCTGAAAATCTGGACGTGCTTGACCTGACCGGCCATGATGGCGCGCTCGACGCCCTCGCGCTTGAAGAAGCGAATCATCTTCCCCAGTTGCCCGACGCCGACCCACACCAAACTCCCGCCCGCCTCCGAGACGGCGCGCTCGATTGCCGGGTCGGTCTCCTCGCGTATCGCCGCCACGGCCAGAGACGCGCCCGCGCGCCTCGCGCCCTCGACGACGAGGAAAGGAAACTTGCCGTTGCCCGCGATGAGTCCGTAGCGCATAAAAAAACAGTGACGAGTGACGAGTGACGAGTGACGAGTGACGAGTGACGAGTTAGCTCTCAGCGTTCAGCGTTCAGCACTCAGCTAAAGCCCTTTTCGGAAGCTGAATGCTGAGTGCTGATTGCTGACCGCTTGCTTGTCACTCGTCACTCGTCACTGCCTTATTTGACGACTCCGCGCTCCGAGGTTTCGATGAAGCGGACGAGGAGCGCGACTTCGGGCGAGTCTTGAATCTCCTTGCGTATGCGCGCGAGCGCCTGCGTGGTGTTGAGCTTGGAGGAGAGCAGCAGACGGAAGGCGTGGTGCAGCGCGTCGATGGTCTGGCGCGGGTAGTCGCGCCGGCGCATCCCCGTCGTGTTCAGGCCGTAACACTTCGCGTGGTTGCCGACCGTGAGCGCAAACGGGAGCGCGTCCTTGACGACGACCGAGTAGCCGCCGACGTAGGCCTCGCGCCCGACGCGGCAGAACTGGTGGACGCCCGAGTATGCGCCGATGTTCGCGCCCTCCTCGACGAGGACGTGCCCGGCGAGCGTCGCGGCGTTCGCCATAATCACCCGGTCGCCGACGATGCAGTCGTGCGCCACATGCGCCTGCGCCATAATCAGGCAGCCGTCGCCGACCGACGTGACCATCCCGCCGCCTTCCGTCCCGCGATGAATCGTGACGAACTCGCGTATCACGGAGCGGCGGCCGACGCGCGTCTCGGCCGGCTCGCCACGGTACTTCAAGTCCTGCGGCGCGAGTCCGATTGAGGCGAAGGGGAAGACGTGCGTGTCCTCGCCGATCTCTGTGCGGCCGTCCACGACGCAGTGCGATTCGAGCC
>DASUNL010000334.1:0-4246 GCA_036277175.1 Pyrinomonadaceae bacterium
TTCGTCGCGTGCGCGTGGGTCGCGGCGCTCGTCCCGCGCGCCGAAGCGCCGAGGCGCGAAAGTTGGGCGCGCGCCGCGCGCCTGCTCGAAGCGCACAAGGGGCGGCTACTCGTCGCGCTCTTCTCGGTTCACGTCGCGGCCGCCGCAGTCGCGTGCGTGATTGACTGGCGCTACCCGTTCTCGCACAACCAGCGCGTCGCCGAGTACCTGCGCACCGAAGGCTACGACGAACTCTACATCGTCGCCGACGAGGACGCGATGGTCTCGCCGGTGGCGGCCTACTTGGGTCGCAAAATCTACTACCCGCGCGGCGACCGCGAGGGGACGTTCATCGTCTGGGACGCCGACTGGCGCTACTGGCCGCAGGAGAGCGCGCTCGACGCGGCGCGGCGCAAGGCCGTCGAGCGCGGCGAGGACGTGCTCATCATCTCGAACTACAAGCTCGGCGCGCGCACGCCCGCCGGCGTCGTCCCCGTCACCGAGTTCACCGGCTCAATCGTCGGCGACGAAGACTACTACCTCTACCTCGTCCGCCACGACGCGGCGAGCGCGGAACTCCCGCGCGACACGCCTCCATAAGAAAAGTTGATTAAGTGGCTGGCTGGCCCGTGGGCGTCGGTTGTTTGACGGGCGCGGGGGCGGGTGCTTGGTCGCCGTCGGAGGGCGGCGCGGTGACGGCCTGCTCGGCGGGCTTCAACAGGTCTGCGACGATGCCGGAGCTGCCGCGATGTTCGAGCCAGTGGCGGTAGGTGACCGTCAGGATGGCGATCATCGGAATCGCCAGAAAGATTCCGGCCACGCCCGCCATCTCGTGCCCCGACAGGATGGCGAGGATGACGGCGAGCGGGTGGAGATGAATCCCTGAGCCGATGATGCGCGGGTAGGTCACGTAGTCGTGGACGATGCGCAAGACGCCCAAGAAGATGATGACCGCGATGATTTGATTGACCGAGTAGAAGCTCGCCACCATGCACGCAATCAAGAGCACGATGAGCGGGCCGACGAGCGGGATGAATTCCAGCACGCCCGCGATGACGCCTAAGACGAGCGCGTAGCGCACGCCGATGAGCATGAAGCCGATGGTGCAGATGACGCCGATTAAAAGACAGGCGATGAGCTGCGCGCGGATGTAGGCGGCGAGCGTCGAGTTCACATCTTGGAAGAACTCGTCGCCGCGCCACCTGATGCGCCCGCGCGGCAACATCTGCAAGGCCGAGCGGCGGAAGCTGTCGGCGTCCTTCAAAAGGAAGAAGGCGAGGATGGGGACGAGGATGAGCCACGGCACGTAGCCGAGGACGGCGAGCACCCCGTCCACGCCCTGCCCGCCCGCGTAGTTGCCCGCCTCGTTGATGAGCTTCGTGATGTTGTCGTTGGCGTACTTGCGGAGCGCGGGCGGGAGGTTCAGAGTCTCGTAGAAGCGGTTGAGGCTCTGCGCGCGCGCGTTGGCGTTCTCAAGGTAGCGCGGCGCGGCCTTCGCCAGTTCTTCCAACTGCGCCGTGAGGCGCGGCGAGAGCAGGTAGAGCGTCAAAAAGAGCGAGCCGAAGAGGACGGCGTAGACGACGCCGATGGCGACGGCGCGCGGCAACTCGCGCGAGCGCCCGCGCAGCAGGAAAGGCCGCCGCACCAGCTCGACGAGCGGCGCGATGAGGTAGGCGAAAAATATCGCCAGCACGACGAGCAGCAGAATGCCTTCGAGCTTGTAGAGGACGAAGAGCGTGCCGGCGACCGCCAGCGCGATGAAGATGACGCGGAGGATGGCGCGCGTCTGCGGCCACGTCGCCTCGGCCGCCGCGACGGCCGCCGTCTCGACGACCTCCTTCCGCTCCTCCTGTCGCTCTTCCGCCATCGCCCCTAAGTTAAAGCCGCGAATCGTGAATCGTCAATCGTGAGGGAGCATTCAGCGTTCAGCTTTAAGCTCTCAGCCTGTAGAGGAAGCGCGTCGATTGTTGACGACGCGAGCCGTCAACGAAGCGACGGCGGTCGTGAGTTGAACGCTGAACGCTGATTGCTGAAAGCTTCTCTCAGTGTTCGTACTCGTCGGGGTCGTACTCGTACTTCTGTAGGTGCGGGGCGGAGGGCTCCCAGACGAGGCCGCGCCACTCGTCCGTGGCGTCGAGGAGTTGGAGGGCGGCGAGCGGCTGGACGGGGTTGCGCTCAAGGCGGATGACCTCGGCCACGGCCTCAAGCTCCGTCCCTTGGGCGTCGGGGATGATGAGACGCACGCGGCTGCCCACGTCGGGCAGCTTCTGCAAATGGACGAGCGCGCCCTGCGGGCCGACGTTCTCCGTCTCGCCCTCGGCCACGACGTGCTCGCCCGACGCCGTGTCGTCCCACTCGGCGCGCACGGGCATCTTAATCATGTAGCGCGGCCCCGAACGCTGCTCGGTCACGAAGTTGCTCGTCATCACGGACTCCCCCTTCAAAAGGACGAAACTCTCTCACACTCCGGCGGATGATACTATTAAACGACGAAAGCCGCGCGATTCGGAGAAAGACTAACGACAACTGTCTGCCTGCCCCTTACTCCTCTTCCTGCGCGCGCAGTTTTTCGAGGACGGAGAAGTCTTCGAGGGTGGTGGTGTCGCCGGCGACCGCGCCCGACGACGCGAGCTCGCGCAAGAGGCGGCGCATGATTTTGCCCGAGCGCGTCTTCGGCAGTTGGTCTGTGAAGCGTATCTCGTCGGGGCGCGCGAGCGCGCCTATCTCGTGCGCGACGTGCGCGCGAAGTTCTTGCTTCAACTCGTCCGACGTTTGGTGGTGGCCTTCGAGCGTGACGAAGGCGACGACGGCCGACCCCTTCAACTCGTCGGGCCGCGCGACGACGGCCGCCTCCGCGACCGACGGGTGCGAGACGAGCGCGCTCTCAATCTCCATCGTTCCGAGCCGGTGGCCCGAGACGTTGATGACGTCGTCGACGCGCCCCATAATCCAGAAGTAACCCTCCGCGTCGCGCCGCGCGCCGTCGCCCGCGAAGTAGACGCCCTCGATTTCATCGAAGTACTGTCGCCGGTAACGCTCGTCGTCGTTCCAGATGGTTCTCAACATCGACGGCCAAGGGCGTTTGATGACGAGATAGCCGCCTTCGCTCGCGCCGACCTCGCGCCCGTCCTTCGTCATAATCGCGGCCTCGACGCCGGGCAGAGGCTTCGTCGCCGAGCCGGGCTTGGTCGCGGTCGCGCCCGGAAGCGGCGCGATCATAATCGCGCCCGTCTCGGTCTGCCACCAAGTGTCGACGATGGGGCAGCGCCCTTTGCCAATCCGTTCGCGATACCACATCCAAGCCTCGGGGTTAATCGGCTCGCCGACCGTGCCGAGCAGGCGAAGACTTGAGAGGTCGTGACGCGCGGGCCACTCGTCGCCCCACTTGATGAAGGCGCGGATGGCGGTCGGCGCGGTGTAGAAGATTGTGACGCGGTGGCGCGCGATGATTTGCCAGAAGCGGTCGGGCGCGGGCCAGTTCGGCGCGCCCTCGTACATGACGACGGTCGCGCCCGCCGAGAGCGGGCCGTAGACGACGTAGGAGTGGCCCGTCACCCAACCGATGTCGGCCGTACACCAGTACGTGTCTTCGTCGCGTAGGTCGAAGACCCATTGGGTCGTCAGGTGCGTTTGCAGTAGATAGCCGCCCGTCGTGTGCAGGATGCCTTTCGGCTTACCCGTAGTGCCCGAAGTGTAGAGGATGTAGAGCGGGTGCTCGCTGTCGAGCTCTTCGGCGGGGCAAACGTCGTCGACCGTCTCGATGATTTCGTGCCACCAGTGGTCGCGCCCCTCGCGCATCTCGACGGGCGTGCCGGTGCGACGCAGCACGACGACCGACTCGACCGTGGGCGTCTCTTCGAGCGCCTCGTCGACGATGGACTTGAGTTTCACTTCCGAGCCGCGACGCCAGCCGCCGTCGGCCGTGACGACGAGGCGGCAGCCCGCGTCGTTGACGCGATCAACAATCGCGCTCGCGGCGAAACCGCCGAAGATGATGGAGTGGGTCGCGCCGATGCGTGCGCAGGCGAGCATCGCGATGGCGAGTTCGGGGACGAGCGGCATGTAGAGCGCGACGCGGTCGCCGCGCTCGACGCCCGCGCGCTTGAGCACGTTGGCGAAGCGCGAGACCTCGCGGTGGAGCTGCGCGTAGGTCAGCGTGCGCTGCTCGCCGGGCTCGCCCTCCCAGATGAGGGCGGCCTTGTTACGCCGCCACGTCTGGAGGTGGCGGTCGAGGCAGTTATAGGCGATGTTGATCTTGCCGCCGACG
>DASUNL010000335.1:0-2500 GCA_036277175.1 Pyrinomonadaceae bacterium
ATACACGAGAACACGCGGCCTTACAAGATTCTTACGCGGCGTCCGAGCGCGTGTCGCGCGCCGCGCGGCCTAGTCGATTTTAGACGCGACGGTGTGCATCGTGTCCACGATGAGGACGGCGATGGGGGGGTAGAAGAAGAGGTCGGGGCGGATGCTCTGGCCGAAGAGGTAGGGGACGGCGCTGAAGATGAAGCCGGAACTGGCCTGCGAGCCGATGAAGAGTCCGGCGGCGAGGCTCGCCGCGTAGCCGAGGATGAGGAAGGTCGAGGCGGCGAACCGCGTGAAGGGTTTTTCGACGCCCTCCTCGGCGTTCATCAACGAGTCGTGAATCGACTTCGGCTTGTAGGTGTAGTGGTCGAAGTAGGCTTTCAGTCGGACGGCCAAGTGCCACAGCCCGATGAGGAAGAGCGTGATGATGACGGCGCGGCCGAACAGGTAGAAGCGCCCCCAGATGACGGGCTTGAACCACGCGACGAAGAAGGTCGAGAGAAAGAGCGTGACGGTCGTAAAGACCGTCTGCTGAAACGCGAAGGTCTCGCGCTTGTCCTCGTCCATGATGCGGTCGACGATGCGGTCGAAGCGTGCCTGCATCGCCATCCGGCGCATGCGCTGCGCGTGCGGGTTGTTGGACTGGAAGACGGAGCTGCCGGAGGGGTCGGTCGAGGTGGAACGAGCGCGCAGGGAGTCGTAGTAGGCGCGCTCCTGCGGATCGCTGAGCGTGCGATAGGCCAGCGCGAGGAGGGCGAACTCGCGCGCCGCCTTGTCCGAGCCGCCGTTGACGTCGGGGTGGCGCAGGCGTGCGAGCCTCCGGTAGGCCGACTTGACCTCGGCCAGCGAAGCGTTGCGCTTCACGCCCAAGATTTTGTAGTAATCAACCACCGCGCTTTCCTTAAACCGCTTAAAAGCTGGCGATGGAACGCTCTCACGAGGGAACGCCCAGAGTCAAACTCCGTTCCGGATGGGGAGGGCACCCGCGGGCGTAATATAGCATTAAAACGGCGCATTCGTCCTACCCGAAAGTGCCGGGGAGGTGAGAACCTTTTTAGAGTAGGACGAATGCGCCGTGGTGAGGAAATAGCCAGAGGGGCGGTACTTTTTGCCTCGGGCGGCCACCGAGTGGGGTGAGGACTTCTAGTTACCGTGGTGTCCGCGCCCGCTGGCTTCGACGTAATGTATTCCAACACTATTGCTAATTTTTTGCAAGAACAAAATTCATCCGCACTTAAGTTTTTTCATTAACTGTCGTTTTTGGCCGCCCGAAGACTGTTAAACGAAGAGGCCGGGGGTCGGCAACTTCCGACGCCCGGCCTCTCATGCCCCCGAATCTAAGCTTTTTGGCTTCCGTCAGACCCGCAGGCTCATTCCATTTCAGGGCGCGTCACTGCTTCCCCGCGTCAGTCGCGGCGGCGCGGGCGGCGCGCTCGACCAAGTTGACGAGCGTGCGCACGGCGACGCCGGTCGGGCCTTTCGAGCGGAAGGGCTTGATTTCGTCGCCCCAAGCCGTGCCGGCGATGTCGAGGTGTGCCCAAGAGGTTCCGTCGGCGAACTCCTTGATGAAGGCGGCGGCCGTAATCGTCCCGGCCTTGCGTCCGCCGACGTTCTTGATGTCGGCGATGTCGGACTTAATCTGCTTCGAGTACTCCTTGTCGAGCGGCAATTGCCAGAACTTCTCGCCGACCTCGCGGCCCGCCTCGATTATCTCGTCGATCAACCCCTGATCCGTCCCCAACACGCCCGTGTTCACGTCGCCGAGCGCGATGGAGACCGCGCCCGTCAGCGTCGCCATGTCGATGATGCGAGTCGCGCCGAGTTTCTTGGCGTAGCAGACGGCGTCGGCGAGGATGAGTCGGCCCTCGGCGTCGGTGTTGATGACCTCGATGGTCTTGCCCGACATGGCGCGCACCACGTCGCCGGGCTTCGTCGCCTTGCCCGAGGGCATGTTCTCGCAGGCGGGGACGACGCCTAAGACCGGAATCGACGGGCGCAGTTGCGCGACGGCTCGCATTACGCCGATGACGGTCGCGCCGCCCGTCATGTCGTACTTCATCAACTCCATGTTCTCGCCGGGCTTCAAGGAGATGCCGCCCGTGTCGAAGGTGATTCCCTTGCCGACGAGCGCGAGGTACTCCTCGCCATCGTCGAGCGAAGTCTTGCCCTCGGGCATGTACTTCATCACGATGAGTTTCGGCGGCTGGTCAGACCCGCGCGCGACGCTCAGGAGCGAACCCATCCCCTCCGCCTCCATTCGCGCCTGATCAAGCACTTCGATCTCCAACCCGAACTCGTTGGAGACCGACTGCGCGCGCTCGGCCATGACGGTCGGCGTCATGTACGCGCCCGGCTCGTTCGCCATGTCGCGCGTGAAGTTCGCCGACTCGCCGACGATGCGACCGCGCTCGGCCCCGCGCCGCACGGCCTCGGCGTCCGCGCCGTCGAGGACAACGACGAGTCGCTCGACGGTGCGCTCCTCCTTGTCGACTGTGCGGTACTTGTCCGGCTC
>DASUNL010000336.1:0-7969 GCA_036277175.1 Pyrinomonadaceae bacterium
TGACGTGGACGGTCGCCTGCGTGGCGATGAGACGCCGCGTCGCCTCCGCCACTTGCGCGCGCTCGGCCGCCGTCTCGACGCCGAGAGTGAGCAGAAGGTCTCTGTAATCGACGCGGCGCGGGGCCTCGACGCCGTCCGTGACAAGGATGAGGTGCCGGTTGCCGACGGGCAGACCCTCGAACATCTGCGAGGCGCGCAGGAGTGCTTGCGTCAGACGCGAGCCGCGACCGAGTTCGAGACGACTGCGCAGGGCGCGCGCGGCCTCCTCGCGGTCGGTCGTCCAAGGCTGCACGACCTCCGTGCGGCTGTTGAATTGAAGCGCGGCGATGGAGTCGCCTTCGCGCAGGTTCGAGAGGATGCTGAGGGCTATCTCGCGCGTCGTCTGCGTGCGAACGGCCGGGTTCCACTCGCTGCCCGTGCCGAGGACGAGAAGCACGCTGGCCGGGATGCGCTGCACGCTCTTGACCTGCTGCGGCGTGTCGTCCTCGACGACGAGCACGTCGTCGACGCCGAGCGTCGGGTCGAAGCGTCCCTTGGCGTCGTAGGCGAAGACGGGGATGCGCACCTCTTCGGTGAAGATGCGCTCCTCGTCTTCGGGCGAAGGCGACGGCTTCGGCCGCACGCCGCTCTGCGCGAAGGTCGTTGATGCGAACGAAGCGATGAAGAGGGCGACGAGAGAGACGAGCAAGCCTTGTCGAATCATAAAAACCACCACGTCCGAAAGTATTAGTGCTCGCCGGTTCAGATGCCTGCGCCCCCGGCGGGCGTTCGCCCTCACGTCTTTTTTCGCGCCTGCGCTTGGACGGCCGTGATGGCGACGGCGTCGACGATGTCTTCGGCCTTGCAGCCGCGCGAGAGGTCGTTGGCGGGGCGGTCTAAGCCTTGCAAGATAGGCCCGATGGCGGCCGCGCCCGCGAGCCGCTCGGTCAACTTGTAGGCGATGTTTCCGGCTTGCAGGTCGGGGAAGATGAGGACGTTGGCGCGGCCCGCGACCGAAGACCCCGGCGCTTTCGACTCGCCGACCGAAGGGACGAGCGCCGCGTCGGCCTGCAACTCCCCGTCAATCTCCAAGTCGGGCCGACGCGCGCGCACGGTCTTCAAAGCCTCGACGACCTTATCGACGAGCTTGTGCTTGGCGCTCCCCTTCGTCGAGAAAGAGAGCAGGGCGACGCGCGGCTCGGCTTCGAGCAGCGCGCGGCACGACTCGGCCGACGCGACCGCAATCTCGGCAAGCTCGGCCGACGAAGGCTCGATGACGACTCCGCAGTCGGCGTAAATCATCGCGCCGTCCGCGCCGAACGCGGGGTCGCGCGCGACCATCACGAAGAAGCTTGAGACGATGCGGAAGCCTTCGCGGATGCCGATGCAGTGGAGCGCGGCGCGGACGGTGTGGGCGGTCGTGTTGGTCGCGCCCGCGACCGAGCCGTCGGCGCGTCCCGAACGGACGAGGAGGTTTCCGTAGTAGAGCGGGTCGCGGACGGTCAGACGCGCCTCGTCGGGCATCATCCCCTTGGCGCGGCGCAGCTCGTGGTAGAGCGCGACCATCTTCTCGAAGTCCGCGGCGCGGCGGTGGTCGATGACTTCGACGCCGCCCAAGTCCGCGCCGGCCTCGCGCGCGGCCGCGCGCACCTTCTCCTCGTCGCCGAGTAAGGTCAGGCGCGCGAGGCGCTGGCGCGCGCAGACGGCGGCGGCCGCGACCGTGCGCGGGTCTTCGCCCTCGGGCAGGACGATGTGTTGCGGGTCGGCGGCGGCGCGCTGTCGGATGTGTTCGAGAATGTTCATAAAAGAGCGTTCAGCAATCAGCTTTCAGCCGTCAGCTTTTAGCAGTCGGTGGTCGAGCGGTGTGACTCAATTTATCACGAAAGGAGAGGGAAGAAATGATGAATTATGAATGATGAATGGTGAATGGAAGACGGATTGCTTTTTATTCATCATTCATCATTCATAATTCATCATTGAGCGAGGCGTCGATGAGAGTCTCGGCGGCGTCGGTGAGTCGGGAGACGAGGGCCGGGTCCGAAGTCTTGAGCGCGCGGAAGGTGCGCGCCTCGTGCGCGGTCGCGCCGCACGCGCCCGTTGCGTCCACGCCGACGAGCGCGACGTGCATCAAGGGCGAGTCGGCGATGACGAACCACTCGCGTGCGAGTCGCGCCTCGCAGCGCAGGGCCACGACGCGCAGGCGCGGGTGACGCGGCGGCGACCAGTCGGCGACGCCGAAGACGTTGAGGTGTTCGGAGATGTCGGCGATGCGCAGGTAGCGGTCGATGACCGGCTCCATCAAAGAAAGCCGCTCGAAACCGGCGTAGACGCGCCCGCCGCGATGCGTGCGCAGAAGCAAACCGTTCTCGATGAGGAGGCTCGCGTATTCGAGGCAGGGGACTGGCGCGCTGAAGGCGAACGTCTCACGCGCGTCGAAGTCGCGGCGCGAGAGCTGTGACAGGTCACCCAAATCTGCGAGGGACGCGCCCGCGGCCTTGAGGGCGCAGTCGAACATCGAAAAGTCTTTCACGGCGGGGAAAAACCTCCGGCCTCCGCACGCGCGCAGACCATCCCACACTTCTACGCCCCTCAGTGTGCGCCAGCGTTACGATTGTTTCGTGAAAGTGTGTAGGCAGAAGGCTGTTAACAATCGAAGGTATGAAGAGCGCCTCCGGGGCTAGTCTTTGAGCGCCGCGAGCAGTTTCTCGTGGATGCCGCCGAAGCCGCCGTTTGACATGACGGCGACGACGTCGCCCTCGCGCAACTCGGGCGCGAGGCGGCGGACGATTTCGTCCGCGCCGTCGATGCAGTGTGAAGGAACACCGGCCGCGCGGCCGACCTCCTCGGCCAGCTCGCGCGTGTCTAAGACGCTCCCCTTCTCGCGCGCCTTGTCCGAATCGAACACGGAGGCGACGACGACGTAGTGCGCTTGGCCGAGAGCCTCGACGTAGTCCTTCTGAAAGACGGCGAGGCGCGAAGACCACGAACGCGGCTCAAACACCGCGACGACGCGGCGGCCATCGTAGCGCGCGCGCAACGCGCGCAGGGTCTCGCGCACGGCCGTCGGGTGGTGCGCGAAGTCGTCGATGACGGTGACGCCGCGCTCCTCGCCGCGCACCTGCATCCTGCGACGAACGCTTTTGAAGGTCGCCAAGCCCTCCGCTATCTGCTCGCGCGTGACGCCCCACGCATCGGCCGCGACGACGACCGCCAGACAGTTGCGCACATTGAAGTCGCCGATGAGCGGCGTCTCGAACTCGCCCCACTCCTCGCCTTCGCGCGTGACGCGGAAGCGCGTCCGGCCGTCCCGCGTGTAGGTGATGTCGCGCGCCTGCCAGCGCGCGTCGTCGCAAGTGCCGTAGGTTTCGAGGCGCGTGTGAAGACGCGCGCCCATGTCTTTGACAACTTCGCGGACGTGCGCGCTGTCCCAACCGGCGACGAGGCGGCCGTTCGAGGGGACGAGGTTCATCAGGCGTCGGAAGGCGAGCTTGACGGCGTCGAGGTCTTTGTAGATGTCTGCGTGGTCGAACTCGATGTTGCCGACGACGGCCGTCTCCGGCAGGTAGTGCATGAACTTCGGCCCCTTGTCGAAGTAGGCCGTGTCGTACTCGTCGCCCTCGATGCAGAAGTAGTCGGAGTCGGTGACGCGGAAAGATGCGCCGAAGTTCTGCACGACGCCGCCGACGAGGAAAGTGGGGTCGAGCCCGCCGCTCTCCAAGACCCACGCGGCGATGCTCGTCGTCGTCGTCTTGCCGTGCGTCCCGGCGACGACGAGCGAGCGGCGACCGCGTATGAACTCCTCTTTGACGACCTCGGCCTGCGAGCGGTAGAGGAGCTTTCGGTTTAAGACCTCTTCGAGTTCGGGGTTGCCGCGCGGGATGGCGTTGCCGACGACGACGCAGTCGGGCGCGTCGCGCAAGTTCGCGGCCGCGTACCCAGAGGCGACCGGGATGCGCAAGCCTTCGAGCATCGTCGACATCGGCGGGTAGACGTTTTCGTCCGACCCCGTCACGCGGTGGCCGCGCGCCTTTAGCATCCCCGCGAGCGAGGCCATCGCCGTCCCGCAGATTCCAATCAGGTGATAGTGCATAGTCTGTGAAGGCTACACGGTCTGTCAGACTCCGTCGTCGGCCGCGCCGGCGGTGACTTGCGCGCCGGGGGACGCGGCGGGCCGGTCGGTCAGAGCCTCGACCACGCCTTTGAGCGCGAGGCCCGAAGTGAAAGTCTCGTAGGCCACCTGCCCGTAAGGGACGGCGACGCCGGGCGTGAGGTATCCGCGAATCATCAGAAGCCCCGCGATTGCGCCGAGCACCGCGCCCGTCAGCGAGCCGAGATAGAGTCCGTTGCCGCGACGCTGAAGAAAGACGATGCGCCCGCCCGACTGCGCGAACTCGTGCCCGACGCCGCCGAGTGCGCCCATCGAGGCGGCGAGGATGAAAAGCGACTGCGCGTAGTAGCTGCGCCAAGCGATGAGGATGAGAATGAGCGTCCCGGCCACGGCGGCCGCCGCCGAGAGAAGTTCAAAGCGTGTGAAGCTCGCGGGCGTGAGCGCCGCCACGCGCGACGCGGGGGGGGTGGGGGATGACAAGGCTTCTTTCCTTTCGTCGATTTTATGCGTCGGCGTCGTCCGCGACGGGGACGGTGAACGAGAAGGTCGAGCCGCTCCCGACCTCGGAGCGGACGCTGATGCGGCCGCCGTGCAGCTCGACCAGTTGGCGCGTGATGTAGAGGCCGAGGCCCGTCCCCTTCTCCGAGCGCGTCGCGCGCGAGCGCGCCTGCTCGTACTTGTCGAAGAGGCGTTCGAGGTCGTCCTGCTGGATGCCGACGCCCGTGTCGGTGACGGAGACGCGCACGAAGCCGTCGGCGCGCTCGGCCGAGACCTCGACGCGCCCGCCCTTGGGCGTGAACTTGATGGCGTTCGAGATGAGGTTGACGAGCACGCGCCTGAGCTTCGTGCGGTCGGCGCGCAAAGCGGGGAGGTCTTTGGGCAGACTCTCTTCGAGCGCGATCTCCTTTTCGCGCGCGAGCGGGTGCAACGTCTCGCGCAGCTCGCCGACGAGGCCCGAAAGCTCGACCGCCGCGAGGTCTAAACGCATCGTGCCCGATTCGAGCTTCGAGGCGTCGAGCAAGTCGTTGACCAGCTCGATTAAGCTCTGCGTGTTGCGCTCCATCATCGAGACCATGTTCTTCTGCTCGGGCGAGAGGTCGCCAAGGCGGCCCGACGTGAAGAAGCTGATGACGCCGCTAATCACCGTCAGCGGCGAGCGCAGGTCGTGCGTGGTGAGCGCGAGAAACTCCTCCTTCATCTCGGATAGCTCGCGCAGCTTGGCGTTGGCCTCGTTCAGCTCGCGGTTACTCTCGGCGAGCTGCGTGTTGACGCGCTCCAACTCCTCGCGCTTCTCTTCGAGCTCGCCGAGTATCTGGACGAGGTCGCGGTTCTGGCGCGAAAGCTCCTCGATGGCCGAGTCGTCGACCTCAGCGGCGAAGAACTCGCGCAGTTCCGGCACGCGCTCTTTGGCCTCGGCCGCCTCGTCGGGCGGGAGCCACTTGACGACCGTCACGCGCGTCCCCTCCTGCGGCTTCGTCTCGATGTCGAACTCGTCCATCAGGCGGCGCGTGCCGGCGAGGCCGATGCCCATGCCGGAAGCCGAGCGGTAGCTCCCGCGCAGGATGGCGCGCAGTCGCTTCTCATCGATGCCGGGGCCGTCGTCGCGCGCCGTGACGAGAAGGCCCACGGCCTCGCCGCGCTCGACGACGCCGCAGGTAATCGCGCCCGCGCGCGCGTACTCGTAGATGTTGCGCGTCAGTTCGGAGACGGCCGTCGTAATCTTAATCTGCGTCGTCGGGTCGAAGCCCATCTCGCGCGCCAGACGGCGGACGCGGTCGCGCACCTTGATGATGTCGGTCTCGCGCCGGACGTAGATGTCTCCGAGCCGGATGGAAGTGATGTTCTGCATAAAGGTTTCGCGCCCGCGCCCGGACGGCGGACGCCGGGGCACGCGCTTGAGTATAGCAACCGCGCGTCGTCTTTCGACAGCGACGAAATAAATGCTTCCCCAAACCGAGCGTCGGCGTTTAGACTTGCCCGCTCGAAAGTAAAACTCGCGAGGACGACTTTCACGAAGGAGGAGCTAACCAAGATGAATCTCACAGCAGGGCCGAAGGACGCGCGCGCGCGTGCGGCGCGTCGGGTCGTTTCAGCAAGTTTTCTGTTGCTCGGCCTCGTCGCCCTCTGCGCGGGGAGCGCCGAGGCGCGCGGGCGCAAGTACGGGCTGTTCGTCGGCATCAACGCCTACACGGGCGGCACCGACCCGCTCTACGGGTGCGTCAACGACGCCAACGATTTGCAGCGCGCGATGATTAACCGCTACGGCTTCTCGCGCCGCGACACGAGCCTTTTGACGGACGCGCGCGCGACGCGCCGCAATATTCTCAACGCGATTAAGCTCTATCAGGCGCGGGCCACGGCGGGCGACCTCTTCGTCTTCACCTACTCGGGCCACGGGACGCTCTTCCCCGACTCCTACTCGGACGTGCAGGACGAGACGAAGGACGTCTACCTCGAAGTGGGCGGGGAGGTCTGGTACCCGCGCGACAAGTACGACTCGGCGCTCGTCCCCGTCGACGCCGACTTGGCGTCGAGCGGCAAGCCATGGCGCAACCTCATCCTCGACGACGAGCTCTACACCGCCTTCTCGGCCTTCACCGCGAAGGGCGCGCACGTCGTCTTCCTCTCCGACAGTTGCCACTCCGGGAGCATCGGCCGCGCCATCGCCACCGACGAGTTCCGCCCGCGCACGCAACCTCTGGCGCGCATCTTCCGCGCGCGCAGCTTCGACCGCCTCCGTCTGCGGCGCGAGCGTCGGCGCGGGCGTCGCGCCGCGCCGCCGCGTCTCGTGATGCCGGAGGGCCTCTACGTGGCGCTGACCGGCTCGCGCGACGACGAGTTCTCGCTCGACTGGCGGCCCGCCAACGCGAAGCCGACGGGGCTTTTCACCTACGTCCTACTCGACACCATCCGGCGCGAGGGGACGGGCCTCACCTACCGCGAGCTGATGGACAAGGTCAGTAGCACGGTGGCCTCGATGGCGCAGCGCAAGGACAACAGCCAGCACCCGCAGCTCGACCTGCGCTTCTTCCGTGGCGACGCCAACATGACGGCCTTCTCCCTGCCGACCGCGTCACGCTAAGAGCGAGTCAGTGACGACTGCCGCAAGCGGGCGGTACTGACAAGAGCGCGCTCGCGTCAACAGACGTGAGCGCGCTCTTCTTTTACCGTGCGTCTTAATTCAGCGCGCGACGAGGGCCGTGGCGTCGTCCGAGTCGCGCCCGTAGTCGCGTATGAGGAGGCCGGCGAGCAGTTGCGGCGAGCGCGCGAGGATGCCGGGGTACGATTCGATTTCCCACTTCGCGCTGACGCCGTCGGAGGCGAGCACAAACGTCGTCCCCTCCGACCAGCGGTGCGGCCAGACGCGCACCTGCGACAGACGCACGCCGAGCGTGCCGTTGGCGGGGATGGGCCGCGCCGGCTCGGGCGCGCCGAACACTCGCACCTCGATGTTGCCGACGCCCGCGTAGTAGAAACGCTCCTCACTGGGCGAGACGACGACCGCGCCGAGGACGGCCCCGCGCGTCGCCCGCAGCGCGTCGTGCGCGGCGAGGATGACTTCGTCGAGCGGCTCGCCGTTCCAGTTTTCGAGCGCGCCGAGGGCGGCCTCGGCCGCCTCGCGCGCGCCGCCCCCGTGGCCGAGTCCGTCCACGACGGCGAGCAGAGTCTCGCCCCCGCGACGGCCGACGAAGTAGGCGTCGCCGTTCGAGTGCTCGCCCACGCGGCAGCGACTCCACGCGCCGACGCGCCGCAGAAGCTCGCCCTCATCGCCGTCGCCGCCCGCGCGACTTGAAGGAGAGTTTTTGGTCGCCGCGGCCGCCCACTTGCGGCAGAGAATCGAAGTGCCGTGCGTCGTGCGCCGCGAACCCATCAGACGTGAGG
>DASUNL010000337.1:0-13098 GCA_036277175.1 Pyrinomonadaceae bacterium
CCTTTATCTCCGACGCGAAGACGAACGACGCTTCGCCGTCGCCTTCGACCTCCGCGTAAAAGACGTGCTTAATGCCGAGTCGGTCGCGCGCGATTGTCAGAGTGCGCTCGCGATCGTCCCAGACGGCGAAGGCGAACATGCCGTTCAGACGCGGCAAGCACTCCGCGCCCCACTCGGCGAAGGCCGCCAGAAGGACTTCCGTGTCGCAGTCGGTCTGAAAGCGATGGCCGCGCGCTTCGAGTTCGGGGCGGAGTTCGCGGTAGTTGTAAATCTCGCCGTTGAAGGTCAGGGCGAAGCGGCCGTCCGGCGAGAGCATCGGCTGATGACCGGCCGCGCTCGTGTCGATGATGGCGAGACGTCGGTGACCGAGCGAGGCGCGCGCCGACGCGGCGTCGCCCTCGCGCGGCGGCGAAGTCCACAGCCCCTCGTCGTCGCGCCCGCGATGCTCGATTGCGGCGAGCATCGCGCCCACGCGCCGCTCCGGGTTAAGACTTACGAGTCCGGCGATTCCACACATAAGAGGTCGTGAATCGTGAATCGTGAATCGTAAATCGTGAATCGTGAATCGTGTTTGAGAGACTCTATGCTTGGATTGTGGCGCGCAAGGTCGAGAGCCGCCCAATCTATTTACGATTCACGATTCACGATTCGCGAGCAGCCGTTTGAGCATCAAAATCTGCCCCTTGTGCTGGGCTTCGTGGTCGATGAGGTGGTGGAGAAGCCAGCGCAGGGAGAACTCGTGCGGGCCGTCGCGGCGATCCCTGATGAAGATGCGTTCGAGGTCTTCGTCGCCGAAGTCGGCGAGCGTGCGGCGCGTGCGTTCGCGCTGCTCGTCGATGATGTCGAGACACTGGCGCACAGTCATCCCGGTGTGCACCGTCTCGCTGCTGGCCTGCTCCTTTTCGAGCGCGTCCCAGAAGACGGCCGCGCGGTCTTCGTCCGTTATCTCGCGCCCCTCGACGACGCAGTTCATCCAGTACCACTCGGCCTCGCCGATGTGTAGCAGGAGCGCGCCGATGGAGTGACAGCCCGCGACCGAGCGGCACACGAGCAAGTCTTCCGGCAGACCCTCGACCGCCTCGCGCAACTGCGCGCGCACCTCCTCCATCCCGCCGAAGTAATGCGCGACGGCGGGCGCGAGGCCCTCGCACTGTTCGATGACGTGGCGTTTGACCGGCATCAGCGTCTTACCTCTCTTCGATTTCGACGGGGCGTCCCGCGCGCAGCGAGTCGAGGATGCGGAAGGTCGCGCGCGTCGTCGCCGCCAGCTCCGCCAGAGGAATCGGCGCGGGGCCGCCCTCCGTCACGACGGACACGACGGTGCGCACCTCCTCGCGCTGCCCCTTGTCCTGCCCGCCGCGCAGGCGCGTGCGCCGCTCGCGCCCCGACGAATAGGTCGCGGTCGCGCGAAAGTCTTCGAGGACGAAGGCGCGCCCCTCGCCGAAAATCTCGACGCGCTCTTTCGCTAAAGCGCGGTCGCCCTCGGCGAGGTAGGCAATCGCGCCGTTCGAGCCGTCGGCGAAGCGCAGGGTGACGAAGACCGAGTCCTCGTCGACGCTCTCGCGGTTCGCGCCCGCGACGCGCTCGGCGTAGACGCGCACAGGCGGCGCGCCCGTCAGGAATTGCATCAGGTCGACGAAGTGGCAGACCTCGCCGACGATGCGCCCGCCGCCCTCGCGCGCGTCCTGCGTCCAGTGCGTGCGCGGGATGCGGCCCGCGTTGACGCGGTAGAGAATCGAGAGCGGCGCGCGACGGCCCTCGAAGAACTCGCGCGCCGCGCGTGCGTGCGGCGAGAATCGACGGTTGAAGCCGACCATCAACATCGCTTCGGACGAGCGCGCCGCGTCGAGCACTTCGTCGAGTTGTTCGTCGTCTAAGGCGAGCGGCTTTTCGACGAAGACGTGCTTTCCGGCTTCGAGCGCGCGTCGGGCGAGCGCGGCGTGCGAGTCGTGGCGCGTGGCGACGACGACGAGGCCGACTTCCGTGTCTTCAATCACCTCGTCCGCGCTCGAAGCGAAGCGCGCGAAGCCGTACTTCTGCCCCACGTCGCGCGCCGTCACGCCCGTCGCCGTCGCGATTGAAACGAACTCCGCGCCCTGCGTCTTGAAGTTCGGCAGAAGGAACTTCTGCGCGTAGCTGCCCGCGCCGACGAACCCGACGCGCAGAGGCCGCACGCCCGCGCCCTCGCTCGCGCTGCCCTTCCGAGTCGCGTCGCCCGACGCGCGCTCGACGCGCGTCTCAAGCTCGCGCTCCGTGTCGTAGCTCAGGACGATGCCGAGGTAAGGCTCTTGCGGCTCGCCCGAAATCAGACGGTACGCGCGCTCGCCCTCTTCGACGGGGAAGCGGTGCGTGATGAGCGGCGCGACGCGCACCTGCCCCGAGGCGACGAGGTCGAGGAAGGCTTCGAGGTTGCGCCCCTCCGTCCAGCGCACGTAAGGCAGAGGGTAGTCGTGCCCGCGCTCCTCGTATTCGGGGTCGTAGCGCCCCGGCCCGTAAGACATCGAAACTTTGAGCGTCAGCTCGCGCTCGTAATAGACCTTGCGCGGGACGTTCATCCCGACGAGTCCGACGGCGACCACACGCCCTTTGAGTCGCGAGATTTCGCCCGCCAGCTCCACCGGCTCGTCCGAGCGCGTGGCCGCCGTAATTAGAACAGCGTCCGCGCCGCGCCCGCGCGACCACTCGAAGACCTTCTGCTTCACGTCGCCGCTCGTCGTCGTGCCCTCGTCCGCGCCGAGCGTGCGCGCGAGCGCGACCTTCGACTCGTCGAGGTCAACGCCGAAGACGCGGCAGCCGTTCGCCTTCAAGAGTTGGACGGTCAGTTGTCCGAGCAGGCCCAGACCGATGACGACGAACGCTTCGCCCAACGTCGGCTCGGCCAGTCTCACGCCCTGCAAGGCAATCGCGCCGAGCGTCGCGAACGCGCCCTCCTCGAAGCCGACCGCTTCGGGCAGACGCACGCACAAGTTTTTCGGGACTGACAAGACCTCCGCGTGCGAGGCCGCGCCCGCGCCCGCGCACGCGACGCGGTCGCCCGCGCGGAATCCTTCAGCGCCGCGCCCGACTTCGACGACGACACCTGCGGCCGAGTAGCCGAGCGCGTTCGACGCATCGAGCTTCGCGCGCACCGCGTTGATGGTGCTCTCCAAACCTTCGGTCTGCGCTTTTTTTATGACTTGCCGAACGAGGTCGGGCCGCTCGCGCGCCTTGCCCAGAAGACTCTTGCGCCCCAACTCGACCGCCATCCGCTCCGTCCCCGCCGAGATGAGAGAGGCAACGTTGCGGACGACGACGCGCCCCTCGCGCGCCACGGGCGCGGGCACGTCCGCGACCGTCACCGCGCCCGTCCTGTAGTTCTGAAGAATCTGTTTCATCGGGGCGGACGCCGAACTCAAATGAACTTGATGCGCCGCGCGGCGAAGGCGACCATGCGCAGGAGCAGGAGGCCGTGCGACCAACGCTGGATGTTCGTCTCGCCGTAGGTGCGGTCGCGGTAGCGCACGGGGAGGTCGAGGATTTTCAGCCCGAGCTTCGACGCGCCGAAGAGCAGGTCGAAGTCGCCGAACGGGTCGAAGTCACCGAAGTAGTGACGCCCCTCGGCAAGCCTCTCGTAATCGTCGCGCCACAGAACCTTCGTCCCGCACAGAGTGTCTTTGACGGGCTGACCCAAAAGCCAAGAGAAGGCGAGGCTGAAGAACTTGTTGCCGACGAGGTTCGCGAAACGCATCGCCTCGCCCTCCATCGGGTAGACGAGCCGCGAGCCGTTGACGAAGTCGGCTTTGCCCGTCGTCAAGACTTCGAGGAAGCGCGGCAAGTCTTCGGGCGGCACGGTCAGGTCTGAGTCGAGAATCATCAGGACGTCGCCCGTCGCCTCGCGAAAACCTAGGCGCACGGCGTCGCCCTTGCCCCTGCCCGTCTGCCGAAGCAGCTTCGCGCGCCGCTCCGGGTGCGCCGCCATCTCGCGCTCAATCGCCCCGAACGTGTCGTCCTTCGAGCCGCCTTCGACGAAGACCATCTCCGTCCCCGCGCCGAGTTCGGGCACGCGCGCGAAGATGTCTGGGACGTTCCCGGCCTCGTTGCGCGCCGGGATGACGACGGAAACGACGGGGCGCTCGCGCGCCGTTTCGACGGCGACGGGGCGCGCGACGACGAAGTGGGTCAGCGCGAGCAAGTGAAACGGCCAGAGTTTCGCGAGGTATCGGTTGGCGACCGTCGAGACGGGCGGGAGACGAAGAGGCAGAAGAATCTCGGCGCGGTGGCGTATGACCTCGAAGCCCGAGAGCGCGAGCAGCGACGTGATGTCGTCGAGCGTGAACCAGTTCTGTTCGAGGTTCGGGCGTGCGAGGCGCGCGCGCCGCGCCAACGCGAGCGGCATCTCCCACAGGCGGTTGTAGAAGTTGAGTATGACGCGCGTCCGCGCGGTCGAAAGACGGCGCAACTGCTCGAAGACGCTCTGCGCATCCCAGAGGTCGTTGACCACGTCTGAGAGAATGATGTAGTCGAATCGCTCGCCTTCGAGCGCGGCCGCCACGTCGTCGTGCGCGTCCGCGTGGACGAAGCGCAGATGCGTGTGACGCTCGCGCGCGCGCTCCAACATCTCGGCGGAGAAGTCGAGGCCGACGCCGACGGAAGGCTTGAGAGCGGCGAGCAAATCGCCGCGCGCGCAGCCGACTTCGAGCACGCGCGCGCCTTCGGGGATGAAGAACTTGTAGACTTCGGCGAGCCTCTGCTGGTAAGCGCCGCCCATCCCGCGACGCTCGTCCATCCAGTGCGCGACCGCGTCCCAGTGCGCCGCGCGCGCGCTCTGATAGCGGAGCGCCGCTTCGTCAACGCGCGCGCCCGCATCGGCCGCGTTTCCGCGCGCCGACTCACGCGGCGTCGACGACTCGGCCGCACCCGCTCCAGCTTCTTTGACGAGATTCATCTTCGGGCAACGCAGGCCCACGCGGCCGCGCCGGTTTCGCTTCTCAACATAAGCAGGACGCTCAATATATTAGCCGCCCGCGTCCGAGACAAGCGTTGGCGGATTGTAAAGCGTCAAGCGTTCAGCGTTCAGCGTTCAGCATTCAGCCATCAGCCGGACTAAAAGCTGACCGCTCAGTGCTGACTGCCGAGTGCTTCCAATTTGACTTCGCCGCGCACGTCCATATCATACCGTGCGGCCCGCGATGTCTGAACACCCCACGCAAGCAGAAGAGAAGACGCGCAGAGGCGCGAGTGTGTCGCGCGCGCGCGTCACGCTCACGTGCGTCTTCGTCTTCCTCTGCGCGCTCGGCGTGCGCGCGCTCCACTGGCAGGACAACCGTCATTACTTTCTCCCGTTCGCGGGGATGAGCGGCGAGTACAAGGCGCACGCGATGGTGCTCGTCCGTGGAGACCTGCGGGGATTCGTGCGCGGCCCAGACCCGCCGAGCGACGCGAACGTCGTCAAGCACCCGCCCGGCTATCCTCTGCTGATGGCCGCCGTCTACGCCCTCTTCGGCGAACGCGACTCGGTGCTGCGCTTCCTGCACATCGCGCTCGACTCGTTCGCGGCCGCGCTCGTCGTGCTCATCGCTTTGGAGCTTCTGCCACTCGGCGCGGCCTTCTTGGCAGGCATGCTGGTCGCGCTCTCGCCGCAGCTCGCCTATCACTCCATCGCGCTCGTCCCCGACCCGCTCGCCGCGCCTCCCATCCTGCTCGCGCTTCTTCTCATCCTGCGCGCGCGGCGCACACAGAGACTCGCGCACGTCGTCGCGGCGGGCGCGCTCGTCGGCCTCTCCTGCTGGCTGCGCTCAAACGCGCTGCTCCTTCCCTTCTTCATGGCCGCGCTCGCGCCCCTGCTCTTCCCGCGCGGTCGCCGCCTCGGCTTCGCGTCGGCGATTGTCGGCGCGTCGCTCGCCGTTATCGTGCCCGTCACCATCCGCAACGCCGTCGCCTTCCGCAGCTTCATCCCTTTGTCTCTGAGCGCGGGCATCACGCTCGTCGAAGGCATCGGCGTCTATGACAAAGAGGGGCGTTTCGGTCTGCCCTCGACCGACTACGGCGTGACGAAGTGGGAGGCCGAGAGGTACGGGCGACCCGACTATCTCGGCACGCGCTTCTCGCCCGACGGCGTCGCGCGCGAGCGCGGGCGCATACGCGCCGGACTCGACGTGATTCGACAAGACCCGGTCTGGTTTCTCGGCGTGATGGCGCACCGCGCGGCCTCTATGCCGCGTCTCGCGCGCGTCGAAACGATTGCCAGCGCGCCCGCCACGACGCGCCCGCTCGAAGTCGCCGAAGGCGCGACGCCCGCGCACCTCATCCAACCTTCACAACTCGCGCCGACCGACGCCGCGCGCGCGCGTCTCCAACTCTCCGCACCGGCCGAAGCGGACGCGCGGCTCGACTTCGCGGGCGACGCCTCGGGCGCGCTCCTCGTCTCAACGCCTTTGGCCGTCGAACGAGACACAGACTATCTGCTGCGTCTGCCTTTGCGCATCGAGCGCGGAAGCCTCGTCGTCGAAATAACGGACGAGCGCGACGGGTCAATCATCAGCTCGACGCCCGTCCAACACCCGATTAACTATCTCGACTACACGGCCGAGACGCAGCCCTTCGTCACGGTCGAGCGCCCCTTCGTGAGCGGCGACGCTGCGGAGGTGCGCGTGGCAATAAGGAACGGGAGCAGCAAGCCCGCGAGCGTCGCGGCGTCGGCGCGCGCCGCCGCAGTTTACGCGCTCGGCCCTTCGTCTTTCAGTTGGACGCGCCCCTTGCGCGCGCTTCTTCGCCCCGTCCAAAAACTCTTCCTCACGGCCGTCATGCTCCCGCTCGTGCTTCTCGGCATCGCGCTCTTCGCGCGCGCGCGACGTTGGGACGCGCTCGCCGTCTTGCTCGTCGTCCCCGCCTACTACATGTGCGTCCAGTCGGCGCTCTGGACGGAGTTTCGCTACGTCATGGCGATGCACTACCTCTTGTTTATCCTCGCGGCGGCCGGACTCCACTGGGCGTGCGTAAAACTCTTCGGCCTCGCGCGCGGCTTCCGTCAGCGTCGCTCTTAAGTGCGTGCACTCAAGCGCGCGGGCGCGCTATCTCAAACGCGCGGGCGCGCAAGGATTTCGCGATAAGCCTCGACGTACTCGCGCGTCACAGGCTCGGCCGTGAAGCTCCGCGCGAGCCGACGGTTGTTGGACGACATCGACTCGCGTAGGTCTGTGCGTTCGATGAGGTGAGCGATTTTTTCGGCGAGCGCAACGTGGTCGCGCGGCTCGACCCAGAGGCAGTTGTCGGGTTCGTTTAGGTAGTCGGCCGCCGCGCGTATGCGCGTGGTGATGATGGGAAGACCGGCGGCGAGCGAGTGGAAGACGACCATCGGGAAGCCTTCGTAATGATAGGTCGGGAAGACGAGCATCGTGCTCCCCTCGTAAAACGCGCGCGTCTCGCTTTCGGCGATGAGGCCGCAGAAGCGGATTGTCTCGCGCAACCCCAAACGCCCCGCTTCCTGTTCGGCCTCGGCGCGCGCCGGGCCGTCGCCGACGCACGCGAGCACGAACTCGTGCCCGCGCTCGCGCAAAACGCGGCACGCGCGTATCACGTCGAGCAGACCCTTGGCCGGGATGAGGCGCGCGATGAAGAGCAGCACGGGCACGCCCGCGTCCGCGCCGAGACGCGCGGCCAACTCACGACGCTTGCGCGCGGCTTCCGCATCATCTCTCGTCGCGCCATCATCGTCTCCCGTCGCGCCAACGGCCTCTCGGTCGTCGCGCTTCGAGTCGTTGCCCGGCGAGTCGTTTCCCGCCGAGTCGCTTTGCTCGACGACGTTCTTGACGACGAAGAGTTTCTCGCGCGGGACTCCGGCGCGCGCGAAGTTCTCACGCTCCTCGGAGGAGAGGACGCCGACGCCGTCGGCGCGCGCGAGTAGTGTGCGCGCCGCGCGACGCAGGAACGGATTAGTCGTTTCGAGGAGCGCGCCGTCCGAGCCGTGGAACTTGAGGAAGAGTCGCGCGCCGCCGCGACGACCGAGCAGAGCGACCGTCAGCGCGTCGCGCACGAGCGCCTTCGTGTCGAACGAGGTGTTGAGGTGAAGGAGGTCGAAGGGCGTCGCGTCAAGTCGCGCACGAAGTCTCCGCGCGGCGCGCAGCACGCGCCCGACTCTCTCCAAGTGCCGCGTCCCGCCGGGCCGCTCGCCGTAGACGTAGGTCTCCTCCTCGACGCGGACGCCCTGTCGGCGCAGCTCCGCGACGAACGGCGGCTCGCAGGCCGCCGGGCCGCCGAGCGAATGGCTGTCGGGCATCCCTGTTAGTACGCGCACGAAGTTTTAATCTTTAGACGGGCGAGCGTGTTTGAAGGACGCGCTGGCCGCCCGCCAGCTCCTCGTAGAGACTTTTAAGCGACTCGATGTGAGCTTCGATGCTGAACCTACTCGTCGCCCACTCGCGCGCGCTCGCGGCGAGACGTGCGCGGCGCGCGTCGTCGCAAGCGAGTTCCATCAATGCCCGCGCGAGGTCTTCCGCCGAGCCGCAGGCGAACAGTTGCGCGTACCGGCCTCCGCCCGAAACCTCTTTGAGCGGGCCGATGTCGGAGAGGACGGCGGGCACGCCCGCGAGCATCGCCTCGACGGCCGCGATGCCGAACCCCTCTCGCCGCGAAGAGAGGACGAACACGTCGAGCGCGGTGAGCACTTCGGGCACGTCGGCACGCGCGCCGAGGAAATGAACGCGGTCAGCTATTCTCTCATCGCGGCAGAAGCGCACGCACTCGTCGAAGAGTCTCGGCGCGGCGGCGTCGCGCGCGCCGACGAAGAGGAAACGCGCGCGGGGCACGCGCTCGAAAAGCGTCGGCAGCGCGCGGCAGGCGGTGAGCGGGTCTTTGCGCCCGTCCGGGTAGAAGTTGCCGACCATGCCGAAGAGAAGCGCGTCGTCTTCGACGCCGAGTTCTCGTCGAAGCGCGCGCGCGTCGCCCGCCGACCGAAGGCGTCGCGCGTCGATGCCGTTATGGACGACGCGGAAACTCCCCCGCTTCGTGTAGCCCGTTTCCGTTTCGAGGCGCGCGAGCAAGTCGTGACTGACGGCGACGCACATGCCCATGCGCGGGACGACGAAGCGCAACGCCACGCGGTTCTTCGCGTCGGCTTCGAGCAGGTGAAAGCTGAGCACACAGCGAGCGCGCGTCCGGCGCGTGGCGAGCAGAGCGTGCAGAGCCTCGACCGCCTGATGACAATGGACGACGCGCACGTCGCGCTCTTCGACGATGCGTCGCAGGCGCGCGGCCAAGTCGAGGTCAACGGGCAGACGCCTTTCAAGACGAACGAACTCCGCGCCCGAGCGTCGGAACTCCTCTTCGAGCGCGCCGCCGCCCGTCGCGACGAAGGTTAATTCCATGTCGTTCGCCGAGGCGTTGCGGCACACGTCGAGCGCCAGCACCTCTGTGCCGCCCCGGTTGAGCGAGTCGAGCATGTGAAGGACTCTCATGGCGTGGCGCGGGTGCTTTAATATAGAGACGCGCCTTTGAAAGCGCTACTGTTAAAGTGTGTGTGATGAGTGATTCAGTCTCGGTCGTCGTCCCCTCTTACAACCACGCGCCGTTCGTCGAGGCGACGCTGCGCTCGGTCTTCGCGCAGACGCGCGCGCCGGGAGAGCTCGTCGTGATTGAGGACGGCTCGACGGACGGCTCGGTCGCGCGCATCGAGCGCGCGCTCGCCGCGTGTCCTTTTCCGTGCGAGCTAATCGCGCGCGAGAACCGTGGCTTGAGCGCGACCTTGAACGAGGGCTTCGCGCGGACGCGCGGGACATATTTCGCTTATCTCGGCTCGGACGATTTGTGGCTGCCCGGATTCTTAGAGGCGCGCGTCCGCGTGCTCGAAGAGCGTGCGCGCGCGGTGCTCGCCTACGGCAACGCCTACAGCATCGACGCCGAGTCGCGCATCGTCGACTCGTCGGCCGAGTGGGCGCGCTACGTGGACGGCGACGTGCGGCGGATGCTCCTCGGCGTTCTCGCGCCGCTCAGCCCGACCGTCCTGTACCGGCGCGCGGCGCTCGAACGTCACCGATGGAACGAGTGTGCGCGGCTCGAAGACTACGAGCTGTACCTGCGCCTGAGCGCGGAGGGCGAGTTCGCCTTCGACCCGCGCGTGCTCTCTGCGTGGCGCGTCCACGGGCGCAACGCGAGCGAAGACATTTCGATGATGTTGGAGGAGCGTCTCGCGGCGCAGAGTCGTGCGGCCAGCGCGCTCGGTTTAGACGCGCGCGAGCTGGCGCACTTTCAGTCGCTCGCGCGTTTCCGCTCGGCGGAAGAGTTCATCAGGCGCGGGCAGAAACGCAGGGCCGCGCGTCTCTTCTTCGGGAACTTGGCGGGCGTCCCTTCGGCGCGCGACGCGGCGCGCACCGTCGTCAAGCTCCTGACGCCGCAAAGCCTCATCGAGCGACGGCGACGCCGCGCGCGCGAAGAGGCTTTCAAGCGTTACGGTCGTCTGCCGTTCGAGGCGGTCGAAGAATCAGCCGAAGCTTCTGTCGAAGAGTCGGCCGACTCGTCGAGCACGAAGCCGTAGACGTCCTGATGTCTGTCCCACCCGCGCTCTTTGAAATAGACCTCGCGCATCCCGCCAAGCTCGCCCACGCGCGCGCGCACCCACGCGGGCGCGGCGAGCGAGATGCCGTAGCTCTCGCGGTCTGGATAGTCCGTGTAGGCGAACCCGTCGGCCGGGTAGCGCGCGACGAGCGCGTCAATCTGTTCGTCGGCCAGCCCGTAGTCGAAGTCGCGCGTCGGCAGACGCCGCGCGACGAAGTCGCCGTGCGTCGTAAACAACAAGAGTCCGCCCGGCGCGAGGTGTCGGCGGAAGAAGCGGAGCAGCGCGAGCAAAGGACGCTCGCTCAGATGCGTGGCGAGCGAGCCGCACCAGATGAGGTCGTAACGCTCGCCGAGCGAGAGCGCGTCGAGGTCGGTCGAGGAGTGCGCAGGTGTAGCGCCGAAGCGTCGCACGCAGAACTCGACCGCGCCGCGCTCAAGCTCGCAGGCCGTCACCTCCGCGCGCGGGAAGCGTTGGACGAGCAGGCGCAGGACGCGCCCGTAGCCGCACGGCATGTCGAGAATCTTTCGCACGTCGTCGATGCCCGCACTCGCCAAAGCCTCGTCGATGCGACGCAGCGCGTCGAGGCCGACGTGGAAGTAGTGCGCGCCGTCGCCCTTGTACATCCCGTCGTCCGGGTGTATGCGACTGTCGGCGCGCGCGAGCAGCTCACGCTCGGCCGGTGCGAGCGACGTGTCTTCGGCGAGCATGCGTCGCTTCTGACTTTGCGTGCGCGGGGGCAAAGACCTGACGACGCGACGCACCGCGCCGAGGTACGGCCAGAGAGCGCGCGGGACTACCTGTTTGAGTTTCTGAACCGAGTCCATAGACGAGTGACAGCGATTCTTTCATAAACGACGGCGCGAGCGCCACACGCCGCGCGCGCTTCGCTTCGCTTCGCGTGACTTCGCTTCGCGCGGGTTCGCGCCGCACGCTCTCGCCGTCGCTCGCACTCGCGTCGCCCGCGCGTATACAATCGCGTGGCTCTCGCACTTCAAATCCCGCAAGACTACGGGACGGCGATGACCAAGCGCCTCGGGGAGGGTGCGCCCTTCCACCTCAAACTGCTCGCCAAGCGGCTGCTCGTCGGGGCGGTCGGCGCGCTCGTCCGTCTTTCGGCCGCCTCGGTCAACTTCACGCGCCGCCTCCTCGACTTCGCCGTCAAACACGGGCTGAACCTCCCGCGCGCGTGGGACGTGCGCCCGCGCGACTACCTCGGCACGCCGCTGCTCCCGCCCGCCTTCTCGGCCCGCGACTTTCTGTTTTTGACAGACGCGCTGACGTCCGCGCGCGCGCCCAACGACGTCGAAGGCGCGCGCGGGCCGAAGACTTCAATCATCATTCCCGTCTTCAACCAAGTCGAGTACACCTTCCAAGCCTTGCGCTCGCTCCTCGCCGAAATCGACTTCCGCGAGACCGAAATCATCGTCGTCAACAACGCCTCGCGCGACGAGACGCAAGAGTTGCTGGCGCACTTCGACGGACTCGTGCGCGTCATCAACAACGAAGAGAACCGGGGCTTCGTCGACGCATGCAATCAGGGCGCGGCCGTCTCGCGCGGGCGCTTCCTCGTCTTCCTCAACAACGACACGGTCGTGCTGCGCGACTGGCTCGTCGCGCTCGTCGAGACCGCCGAAGCGGACGAGCGCGTGGGCGCGGTCGGCTCGCTGTTTCTTTACCCGACGGGGATGGTGCAGGAGGCCGGGTCAATCGTCTGGCGCGACGGCGGCGCGCATCATTACGGCTGGGGCGGGCGGCCCGAAGACGCGCGCTTCGCTTTCGCGCGCGAGGTCGACTACTGCTCGGGCGCGTCGCTGCTCGTCAGGCGCGAGCTGTTCGAGCGGCTCGGCGGGTTTGATAGGCGCTTCGCCCCCGCCTACTACGAAGACGTCGACCTCTGCTTCGGCGTCCGCGCGCTCGGTTACAAGGTCGTCTATCAACCGGCCTCGCGCATCGTACACTACGAGGGCGGGACGGCGGGGCGCGACACCTCGACGGGGTTCAAGCGTTATCAGGTGACGAACCGCGCCGTCTTCGTCGCCAAGTGGCGCGAGGTGCTTGAGCGCGAACATCTCAAAGAAGACCCGGCGCGCGTGGAAGACGCGGCGACGCGCTTGGGCGGGCCGCGCATCGTCGTCTTCGACGAGCGCGTGCCGACGCCCGACCGCGACGCCGGAAGCGCGCGCATGTTCTTCATCCTCCGCTCGCTCGCGCGGCGCGCGCGCGTCACGTTCGTCCCCATGAGCCGCCCGCACGGGCCGGAGTACGAGCAACGCCTCCGGCGCGAGGGCGTCGAGACGGCGAGCGCGGTCGATTACCGACGCCTGCTTCGCGAGAGACGTTTCGCGGCCGCAGTCTTTAGCCGCCCCGGCGTCGCCGAGGAGTTGATGGAGCGCGTGCGAAGGCTTTCGCCCGAAACGAAAATCGTCTTCGACATGGTCGACGCATACTTCATACGCCTCGGCCGCGAGCACGAGCAGACGGGCGACGCGCGCGCGCGAAGAGTCGGCGCGCTACCGCGAAATCGAAACGCGCCTCGCGCGCGCAAGCGACCTCGTCTGGTGCAACTCGAT
>DASUNL010000338.1:0-20350 GCA_036277175.1 Pyrinomonadaceae bacterium
CGCAGGCCGCGGCCGGAGGGCGAGGCGGAGGAGCGCCCGCGCCGCCCGCTCGACCCGGAGAAGGCGCGCGAGCGGACTTTGCAGCGGGCCGTCAAGTTTTTGGCCGCCAAGCCGCGCTCGGTGGCCGAGCTGCGCGAGCGCCTGCTGGAGAAGGAGTGGGCCGACGAGGCCGCGGTCGAGCACGCGCTCTCGAAGCTCAAGGAGTACGGCTACCTCGACGACGCGCGCTTCGCCTTCGGGTTCGCCTCCTACCGCGTCAGGCAGAAGCCGGTCGGACGCCAGCGCCTCGCGCGCGACTTGCAGATGAAGAAGGTCTCGCGCGAGACGGCGGGCGAGGCGCTCGACCTCGTCTACGAAGAGACGCCCGAAGAAAAGCTCATCGAGCGCGCCATCGAGCGGCGCGTGCGCCTGCGCGGTCGGCCATCGACGCGGCAGGAGACGAAAAGCCTCTACGACCACCTGCTGCGTCTAGGCTTCCCCTACGACCTCATCATCCGCAAGGTGCGCGAAGCCTCTTCCGCCGACCTCGACGAGACCGCCGACGAAGAGTCGGACGAATAGTCAGTCCTGTAGGAACTTCCCGCTGAAGAGTTTTTGTCCCGCGAGGCTCGTGTGGAAGGCGTAGGCGGCGAGCGCGACGCAGACGACGAGCGCGACGATGAAGTCGCCCGCGTACCACGCCGAGAGGTCTGACGTGATGGGGTAGAAGGCGAGCAGGTGCGCGAAAAACGTCGCGGAGACCATCGCCAGCAGCCCGTAGCGGTAGAGGGGGAAGACGGCGACGAACGCGCCCCCGAGCGTGCACAGGAGGCTGATGACCACCGAAGAGTTGAACAAATCTCCCAGCCCGAGCGCGAACGCCACGAAGAGCCACAGGATCGCCAGCGCCACATGCTCGCGGCGCGTGATGTTGAAGAAGAGCAGCAGCAGGAAGAGGAAGATGAAGGAGATGAAGAGCGCGGCCGTGAGCTGCCACGCGAGCCCCGTGGCGAAGTAGCGCAGCCCCATCATCGGGCCGCTGACGGCGGTCGGCACTTCGGGCGCGCCGCCGAGCCACGCGGGCGCGACGCGCGCGACGTAGTCGAGGACGATTAGGGCGAGGCCGAAGGGCGCGCCGACCAAGATGTCGCGGCCGACGAGCGGGTCCCGGAAGTCGCCGCCGAGCAGGCGCGTCCAAGAGATGATGCGGTGCGGCCAGCGGCGGCGGACGAACGGCTCAAGCGCGACGTAGAGCACCCACAAAAAGCACGCCCCGAAGAGACTCGGCTGGACGTACCAGAGGAAAGTCTTGAACTCCGCTTCGAGCGCGCCGACGTGGTGCGCGTCGAAAAGCCAGACGAGCATGTGCGCCGCGAAGAGGAAGAGCGCGAGGCGGAACGCACCCCGGCGGTCGCCGCGCCCCGAGCGCAGATTCCTGAGCGCGAGCAGCGCGCCGCCGATGAGCGTGAGCAAGAATATCGCGATGACGATGATGCCGAAGGCGCGCGCGCCCACGCTGAGCGGCGGCTCGTCCTGCCGCGCTGCCATGTCCCAAGGGTAGATGACCTCGAAGTAGATGGGGCGGCCGTGGTAGGCGGCGGCCTCGACCCGCGCCGGGTAGTCGGGCGGCGCGGTGTCGGAGCGCGCCCACGCCGCGCGCGCGTCCGACTCGTGCAGCGGAATCCACTCGGACGCGGTCTCGCGGAAGTGCGCCGGGTCGAGTCCGGCGGCGTGGAAGAGCGGCGACCAGTCGGCCGCGTGGGCGTCTGCCACGACCGGCTCGTCCCTCTGCGGCGGGACGGCGACGAAGTAAGTCATCCGCCCCTCGGCGTCGGTGAAGATGCTCGCCATGCCGGAGGCGTCGTGCGGCGGGTGGTCGGGGTCAACGCCCTCGTAAGCGATGAGGTAGCGCGGGCTTTGGCGATACCAAAAGCGGTACGCGCCGGGCCGCTCCGTCTTCAGACGCCTCCAACGCGCGGGCGAGCGGTCGGTGCGCGCGATGTATTCGAGGTGGTCGAACTTGACGAGGACGCCGTGGGCCGTATCGACCGGCGGCGCGGTGTAGCCGAACTGTCTGACGAGTTCGCGCGCGCGCTCGCGCAGGACTTCGGGCGACTTCTCAAGCGACGACAGGCGGTAGAGCGCCACGTCACTCGACAGTAGGCACGCGAGCGCGAGGAGCAGAAGCACCGCGCCGAACAGACCGGCCGCGACCGGCGGACGCAAAGCCCCCTGCTTCGGCGCGGCCGCGACCATCTCGGGCGAAGGCGTCTCGCCCATCGCGAGCGCGGCCGCGAGCGGATCGCCGCCCGGAAGCGCGGCCGCGACCTGCAAGGCCGACGCGGGTCGCTCTTCGGGGTCGCGCGCGAGGCAGCGCATGATGACGCGCTCGACGAGCGGGTCGATCTCTTTGACGTGACTCGAAGGCGAAGGCACTTCGGTCGTCGGGTCGCTGTGCAAACGCAGAAGCTCTTCGGCGGTGCGCGCCTCGTAAGCGCGCCTGCCCGTGAACAGCTCGTAGAGGACGAGGCCGAGCGCGTAGATGTCGCTGCGCACGCTCACCTCACGGCCGGCGAACTGCTCGGGGGCCATGTAGGCGGGCGTGCCCGCGTAGACTTCGCGGCCGCGCACCTCCTCGGCGGCGGCCGCCAGCCCGAAGTCCGTGACGCGCGCGCCGCCCTCTGCGTCAATCATCACGTTCGACGGTTTGAGGTCGCGGTGCAGCACGCCCGTCTTGTGCGCGGCGGCGAGTCCGGCGCAAATCTGGCGCGCGATTTCCGTCGCGCGGTCGGCCGGGGGGCGGCCGAAGCGTTTGAGCAGCGAAGCCAGCTCTTCGCCCTTGATGTACTCCATCGAGAGGAACTGGAGTCCTTCCGATTCGCCGATGTCGTAGACGCGGCAGACGTTCGGGTGGGAAATCTGGCGCGCGATGCGAACCTCTCGGTGGAAGCGCGCGAGCGACTCGGCGTCCGCCGACAGAGAGTCCGGGAGGAATTTGAGCGCGACGGGCTGGCCGAGTTTCAAATCGTCGGCGCGGTAGACCTCGCCCATCCCTCCGCGCCCGAGGAGGCCGACGATGCGGTAACGCTCGGCCAAGATAGTGCCGGGGACGAAGCGCGCGTCGTCGATTGACGACTCGTGTATCGAGGAGGAGACGGTCGGGGCGGTCGATGGCCGACGGCCGGGCGGGCGAGCCTTCGCGCCGCGCGGGCGTTCGTCGGGCAGCAGTCGCGTCGCCGGGACGGACTCGTCGCCGTCCGCCCCGCACGAAGGGCACGAAGCGAAGCCCTCGGGCACTTCCTCTCTGCACGACGCGCACCTCATGGGCCGCGGATTGTATCACCACGCCGCCCGCGTGTTAGACTTATCTTTTCGTCGCGCGGCCCCGTCCTCAATGAGAGGAGTCGGAAGGCGTCGCGCGGCGAAAGTTGTCTAACGAACGCCGAAAACGCAGAGTGCTTTTTATGATGACTGGAAACGAGATTCGCGAGACCTTCTTAAAATACTTCGAGGAGCAGGGGCACGTGCGCCTGCCTTCAAGCCCGCTGCTGCCCGCCAACGACCCGACGCTCATGTTCGCCAACGCGGGCATGAACCAGTTTAAGGACGTGTTCCTCGGCCTAGACTCGCGCGACTACAACCGCGCCGTCACGGCGCAGAAGTGTCTGCGCGCCGGGGGCAAGCACAACGACCTCGACGACGTGGGCGACAACACGCACCACACGTTCTTCGAGATGCTCGGCAACTTCTCCTTCGCCGACTACTTCAAGCGCGACGCCATCCGCTTCGCGCTCGACCTCCTCACGAACGGCTACGGCATGCCGATTGAGCGACTGTGGTTTACAGTCCACGAGACGGACGACGAGTCGGTCGAGCTGTGGGTCGAGGCCGGCATCAAGCGCGAGCGCATCTTGAAGTTCGGCGACAAGGACAATTTCTGGCAGATGGCAGACACCGGCCCGTGCGGGCCGAACTCGGAGATTAACTACTACACCGGCCCGCACCCGGAAGACCCTGAGTTCAACCGCGCCGAGTACGTCAACGCGGACGGCAGCCCGACGGTCGAAATCTGGAATCTCGTCTTCATGCAGTACGACCGACAGCCCGACGGCACGCTCATCCCTCTGCCCGCGCCGTCGGTCGACACGGGCGCGGGGCTTGAGCGCATCACGTCGGTCATGCAGGGCGTGCCGAACAACTACGAGACAGACTTGCTGCGCCCCGTCATCGACTTCACGGCGCAACTCTCGGGCCACCCTTACGGGACGGACACGCGCGAGGGATTCGCCATGCGCGTCATCACAGACCACGCGCGCGCCACCGCCTTTTCAATCGCCGACAACATCCTGCCGGGCAACGAGGGGCGCAACTACGTGCTGCGCAAAATCATGCGCCGCGCCATCTACCACGGCCGCCACATCCTCGGCTTCGACGGACTCTTCTTTCACAAGGTGACCGACTTCGTCGTCACGCAGTTCGCGGCGGCCTACCCCGAGTTGGAAGCGTCGCGCGAGTTCATCGAGCGCATGGTCAAGCTCGAAGAGGAGCGTTTCGGCTCGACGCTCACGACCGGCCTACAAAAACTAGACGCCTTGTTCGCCACGACGCCCGAAGGCGCGACGCCCGAGTACAAAGAACTCGCGCGCCTCTACGACACCTTCGGCACGCCGCGCGACCTGATTCGCGTCGGCCTCGAAGAGCGCGGCCTAAAACTCGAAGAGGACGAGTTCAACCGTCAGTTCGACGCGGCGCTCAAGGAGCTTCAGGGCACGAGCGTCAGGGAGCAGGCGGCCGCGAAGTCGAAAGCGAAGCCAATCTATGCTCAGGTCGCGGAGCGCACGGGCGCGAGCGAGTTTCGCGGCTACGAAGAGACGCGCACGGAGGACGCGCGCGTCGTCGCCATCATCAAAGGCGACGACGAGACGGAAGAATTGAACGAGGGCGACGAGGGCGAAGTCATCCTCGACCGCACGCCCTTCTACGCCGAGTCGGGCGGGCAGGTCGGCGACACCGGCACGCTTACTAACGCCAACGCGCACGCCGTCGTCAACGACACTCCGCCCACACCCGCGTCCGGCCTCGTCGTCCACCGCGTCGCGGTCGAGCGCGGGACTCTGCGCGTCGGCGACACGGTGACGGCGCGAGTTGACGTCGAGAAGCGCGACGCGACGCGGCGCAATCACACGGCGACGCACCTTCTGCACGCGGCGCTGCGCGAAGTCTTGGGCACGCACGTCAAGCAGGCCGGGTCGGTCGTCGCGCCGAACTACCTGCGCTTCGACTTCACGCACTACCAGCCGTTGACGCGCGACGAGATGGCCGAACTCGAACGCCTCGTCAACTATCACGTCCTGCGCAACGAGCAGGTGCGGACGAACATCGTCGCGCTCGACGAGGCGATGCAGTCGGGCGCGGTGGCTCTCTTCGGCGAGAAGTACGCCGAGCAGGTGCGCGTGCTCTCGATTCCCGGCGTCGAGGGCGGCGACTTCTCGAAAGAGTTGTGCGGCGGCACGCACGTCCGCGCGACCGGCGACATCGGGCTTTTCAAAATCACGAGCGACGAGTCAATCGCCTCGGGCACGCGCCGCATACGCGCCGTCACGGGCGCGGACGCCTTCACGCGCTTCCAAGAGACCGAAGCTTTAGTCGATCAACTCTCGTCGGAGCTTCGCGCGACGCGCGCAGACATTCCGGCGGCCATCGGGAAGTTGCAGGACGAGCTGAAGAAGGCCCGGCGCGAGGCGGAAGAGCTGCGTCTGAAGGTCGCGATGGGCGGGGGCGCGGGCGCTTCGTCGGGCGGCGCGGAGGCGCGCGAGGTGGCGGGCGGCGTGCGCGTGCTCGCGCGCGAGGCGAGCGACCTAGACGCCTCTGCGCTCCGGCAGTTGTCCGACACTCTGCTCGCGCAGATTAAGTCGGGCGTCGTCGTCCTCGGCCGACGCGCCGACGGCAAGGCTTCGCTCATCGTCCGCACGTCGCAGGATTTGACGAAGCGCGTCCCGGCCGGGCAAGTCATACGCGAACTCGCGCCCATCATCGGGGGCAAGGGCGGCGGCAAGCCCGACATGGCCGAGGGCGGCGGCCCGGAGCCGCAGAAGCTCGCCGAGGCTCTGGAAGCGAGCTACGCCGTCATCGAGAACTTGCTCGAACGCCAAGGCGCTGCCGCTTGATTCGCCGGAGCGTGAAGCGGCGAGAGGACGCACGCGGACGTTTCTAAAAGCGAAGGGCGCGGACTATTCCGCGCCCTTCGCTTTTCAACTTCGGGAGACGCTCTTCTTAAGTCATCGTCTTCTGCTTCTCGGTCAGCTCGATGCTCATCTTCTCAAGCGTCAGGCGGTTGAGCGTCCCCGTCACCTTCAGCCCCTCGGCCTCCTGAAACTTGCGTAGCGCGGCGCGCGTGTCCGGGTCGAGCTTGCCCGTCACCTCGCCCGCGTAGAGCGCGCGCTCTTTCAGAATCGTCTGCGCCTGTTTGATTTGGTCTTTAGTCGCGCGGAAGATGGGGCCGCGCTTTCGTGTCGCCGCGTTCGCGTTCGCGTTGACGGCGGAGGTCGAGGAGTTTGTGTTCTGCGCGTGCGCTAGGCTCGTGAAGACGAGGCACAGCGCCAAAGAGACTATGAGTCTTTTCACGGGAGTTCAGTCCTTTCGATTTTAGCGCAGGGTGAGACGCTGGAAGGCGTGTGGCTAGGGTGAGACCACCGACCGTTAAAGCCCACTCATCATACACGCGCTGTCAACACTTGCTCTGACGAAGCTTCGGCCCGCCTTTCATCTTCGTCCTTACGCCCCGAAAGACCCGCCGCGCCCTTCATAGGCGAAAAGCTAACCGGCAATATTTCAACACTTAGCCTCGTCGCCGACCTCGAGTTTAATTCGTGTTGATACGTGTTGGCTATTCGTGTTATTTTACTCGTGCCCCTTCCGAGGGCCGTCTTTGAGACTCTCCGAGGCTTTTCTCCCGACTCGACGCCGCCTGCCCGCGCGAGCGCCAAGGAGACTCAAAGTCCCTCCGCCAAGTCCCAGCAGCATTCATTTCAGTCAGCCGAAAGCCGAAGGCCATGAAAAAGCTTTTCCCCCTCGCCGCCGCCGCCGCTTTACTCGCCTTGTCTTCCTCGTCGGCCGCCGCCCAAACGTCGCGCTACCAATTCGACAACTTCGACACGCGCGAAGGCGTGCGCGTCGAGACGCCCGCTCCCGCGCCGTCCGTGAAGACCGCGAAGCGCGAGCGCACGACGAAGGGGCGCGTGCGTCTGACCGCGCGAAACACAGAGGCCGGTGCGGAGCGTGTCGGCGCTTACCTCAAAGACGAGATACGCATCGAGCCTGCGGCGGAGACGCCTTCGGCCGCGCTGATGGCCGCCGGCAAATCGCTCGACGGCTTCTCGACGGGCAGTCGTTTGGTCGACTCGCTCATCGTCGAGTCGGGTCAGCGCCACGGCGTCGACCCCGTCCTGCTCTACGCCATCATGCATCAGGAGTCTTCGTTCAAGCAGCGCGCCATGTCGCACAAGGGGGCGCGTGGCTACATGCAGTTGATGCCCGCGACGGCCCGACGCTTCGGCGTCACGGACATCTACGACCCGCGCCAGAACATCGACGCCGGGGCGAAGTACGTCCGCTGGCTGCTCAACTTCTTCGGCGGCGACGTGCGGCTCGCGCTCGCCGGCTACAACGCGGGCGAGGGCGCGGTGCTCAAGTACGGCCGACGCATCCCCCCTTACAGCGAGACGCAGGACTACGTCCGACGCATCTTCCGCCGCTACTCCCTGATGCGCGACCCGCAGACGGCGCGCGTCGCGCCGCGCGTCACGCCCGCGCAGGTCGCCAAGATTAAGGCCGCCGACCAGCAGTTCACAGGCTCGCTCTACGAGCGCAACGTCTACGCCGTCCGCATGCCCGACGGCAAGCTGCGCCTCGTCAGCCAGTAGAACCTTCCGCGCCGAACGCTTTCCGCATAACATCAAACCCTCAAGTGGGCGGGCCGCGCCGTGGCTCGCCCGGAAGGGCTTTGCACGTTGACGACGCCGAACAGTAACGTCGCGCGCTCGCGCCGCGCGCTCATCGTCGCGGACGACGAGGCGACGCGCGACGCGCTCGCCGCAAGTCTGCGCGCCGCCGTGTACGAGACGCGCGCGGCCATGTGCGACGGGGCGCGTGCGTTGGTCGCGGAGTTCGCGCCCGACGTTCTGATAGCCGTCGCCGGGGAGCGTGAAGGAGGTGCGTCGCCGTGCGTGGCGCTCGTGCGCGGGCTGCGCTCGGAGGCGGCGACTTACGCGCTGCCCGTCGTCATCCTTTTTCGCGCGGACGAGCGCGCCCTGCGTTCGGCGGCGGCCTCAGTCGGCGCGGACGACTACTTCGCACTCGACTCGTCGGCGGAACATTTGCGCGCGCGGCTCGATGCGCTCTTCTGGCGCACGGAGGCCGGGCGTCGCGCGTCGCCGTCCGAGCAGCGCGAAGAGATAGACAACTTCCTCCTGCTCCTCGACGCCGTGCGCGCCGACGCGGGCGCGGAGACTCCGACGCGCGGCTCAATCGCCCTCGTCGCAGCTTCGGCGCGCGCGGCCGGCGACGCCGAGGGCTTGCTCCGCGAGGCGCACGGGTTTCTCAAGCTCAACCTGCGACGGCTCGACGCGGTCGCCTTCTACGGGCCGACGCTTTTGTTCGTCTACCTTCCAGGGCGCGACGCCACGGAAGCGCGCGCGACGCTCGCGCGCATCGTCGAAGAGTTCGAGAGCACGCGGGCGCGCGCGCGACTTCTGACGGGGCTCGCCTCCTTCCCCGTCGACGAACGCGGCGTCGAACAATTAATCGAAACGGCCGAGCAACGCCTTGAGTCGGCGCGCGAAGCTGACTCGAAGCTTTCAAGAGTCGGCGGCAGTGACCCGCGAGAGCGCGCGGCGAGCTTTGACGAGAGAGCGAGCGCGGCGAGCGTTGATGTTGCATCTGAAAGCGCCGAGCGTCCGCACACGATGGCCGCGACCCGCGAGTCGAAGATGCTCGACGCGATTGACGCCTCGACGCGCTCGCTGCTCGGCGAGCGACGACCCGCCGAAGCGCCGCGCGCGAGTATGGCGACGGTTAACAAACGTGACGACGGCGGCGCGCTGCCAAGGCGTCTGCTGCTCGTCGTCTCCGACGCTTCCCTGATGGCGCGGCTCAACCTGCTCCTGCGCTCAACGGGCGCGGAGGTGCGCGCCGCCTTCGACGCGCGTCAGGCTCTCAGCCTCCTGCGCATCGAACGGCCCGGCCTTGTCCTCGTCTCCGAGTCGCTCGCCGACATGGAGGGCGTCGAGATGCTCCGCCGTCTCGCGGCGCGGACGGGCGGGCGGCTCGCCTCTCCCGCCGTGTTGCTCGTCGCGGGGTCGGGCGGGTCGGCCGCCCGCGAGGCTATAAAAATCGGCGCGCGCGTGGTCGCCTGCGTGCCGTATAATCCCGAAGAGATTTTGGATTCGCTCGTGCGCGCGGCCGTCCAGTCCGATTAGTCCGGCCGCGAGGTGACTTGAAGGATGAGATACTGCATGAACTGCGGCGGCGCGGTGAGCGCCGGGGCGCGCTTCTGCCCGGCGTGCGGCGCGGCGGCCGACGACGAGACGACGCGCGTCGCTTCGGAAGAGACGCGCGTCCGCCCGCCGCAAATGTCTTCGACACCCGCGCCGACGTTGCCGGCGCGCGTCGAGCCGATTCCGCAGGCGGTCGCCCCGAGGCGCGACGCCGCGCTCGCGCACGGAGACGACGTCGAGCGCGTAGTCTTCACCGCCCGCCCGACGCTGCTCTTCGTCAAGCTCGGCTACGCGCTCGCGGCGTTCGCGGCGCTCGGCACGGTCGCGCTGCTGAGTTTCGTCTCGGCCGTCCCCGTCTGGGTCTCCGTCCCCTTCGCGTTCGCGCTTCTGCTCATCCCGGCCTACTACCACGTCCGCCGCCAGATGGTGCGCTACACGCTCACCGACTCGAAGATTGAGATTGACGAGGGCTTCATCTCGCAGACGACGCGCAACATCCCTCTGCGCAACATTCAGGACGTGACCGTCAAGACCTCCATCCATCAACGCCTGCTCGGCTTCGGCGACGTGGTCATCGATAACGCCAACGAGTCGGGCGGCCCGACCGTCCTCGACGACATCCCAGACCCGCGCCGCCACATGGACATGATCCTGCGCGAGCTGCGCCGCTGGCGCTAGGCGGCCTTGAACACCTAAAATTAAACTCGCTGCAAACGTCTCGGCCCGCGCGCCTCTCTTACGGGAACACCGGGGGCGCGGCGCGCGTCTAAGCCAGTTGAGTCATCCAAAGTGGTGCGTCGTATTTTGTCGCCGCCGGACGTTTCTCGAAGGAAAGGTGTTTGGCCCGTGCCCCGTCTACTCGCAAAGATATTCTTAACAGTCGCGCTGGCCGCGACGCTCTTCGTCCCCGCACGCGCGCAAGAAGTCGCGGACGCTTCGGCCGCCAAACTTTTGCCCGACCAAGTCGGCCAGTTCCGCGCCGCGGGGGCGGCCCAGACGCCCGCCCCCGGCGTCTTCGCGCACACGAGCGCCGAAGACTTCGGCATCACTTCACAGGCGTTGCGCCGCTACGTCTCGGACGGCGGGCGCACGCTGACCGTCCGCCTCGTCAAGACGCGCGGCGACTCGGGCGCTTACGCGCTTCTAACGGCCGTCGGCACGAAATATCACGCCTCGCCGTCTCCCGACGTTAAGTTCGGCGAGATAGGGACGGCGAGCGTCGCCGGGCCGAGAAGCCTCTCATTCTTCAAAGGGTCGGTCTTTGTCCACCTCGACGCCGCGGCCGAGACGGACGACGGCACGCTCGTCGACTTCGCGCGCCAACTCGCCGAGACGCTCGACGCGGGCGAGGGCGGCCCGCCCGTCCTCGCGCTGCACCTGCCGGAGTGGGAAAGGGTTTCGGCGTGGGCCGGATACGCGACGAGCCTTCCCGTGCTTCAAGCGATGGTCGGCGGCGACCGGCCCGCGCTCGAAGCCGTCTCGTTCGAGGGCGGCGCGGAGGCCGCGACGGCTACTTACGGCCAATCGCGCCTCGTCATCGTCGAATACACCACGCCGCAGTACGCGCAGGATTCGGACGCGCGCATCACGGAGCGCATCGCGCAGTTGCGCGGCGAGGGTCGACCCGTGCCGAGCGCATACCGGCGCGTCGGCAACTACTCCGTGTTCGTCTTCGACGCGGAGACGGAGGCGGAAGCCGCCGGGTTGGTTGAGCAGGTGAAGTATGAGAAGGACGTGCGCTGGCTCGGCGACAACCCGCACGCGCTTGAGCAGTTGCAGGAGCAGTACACTTCGACGATGGGCGGCGTCATCGTCGCGACGCTCAAGGCGACGGGCCTCGCGATTCTTTTGTGCCTCGGCATCGGCGGACTCTTCGGCGGCTTCGTCTTCCTGCGCCGCCGCGCGCGCGCCACGGCCTCGGAAGCTTACTCGGACGCCGGCGGCATGCTGCGTCTCAACATCGAGGACGTGAACGCGCCGCACGGGCAGCCGCGTCTGGTGGGCGACGCTAAGAAGTGAGTGTCAGTGCCGCCTTGCGGCAAGCGGGCGGGTTGTAGACGCAAAACAAGATGGCGCGGCGAGTCACCTGAACTCGCCGCGCCAGATTCATAATGCCACGATCAGAAAAAATTGCGGGTTGCTGGCCTATCTGCGAGGTTCCCCCAAAGCCTCTACAGAACGTTGACCAGCAACCCAGCAACTACGCCCTTTGACGGCCGGTTGGCAACTACTCCGTTCCCCCGAAAGAGTCGCCGCCGACCTGAAAGTGAGAGAAAACCTCCCCCAAAGTTTTCACTCACTGCCGTCTCCGAGCCTGACCCGATAACTCTATCTAACCCCTCTACGATTTTATCTATTTCCCGTTTTAGCAACGACTGTGCCAATCGCCCTCTGCTCCACACGCGACGCGCCGACCGTCGATTTCTCTAAGAAATTCAATCGACGTGCCCTGTAACGGTTACCCGAAAACCCTCATTTCACCTCATTTCTGTACGAGAGTCGTACTGAGGCGTCCGTACAGATGTCCGATTATGACGCGCTTGGCGGGAAGATTCACGTGAATCGCAAGTCCGTTAACCCTTGTCCCCGTTAAATTTTTCACTCATCACGGCGAATTTTTTTACGCCCGCAGCAGTTCGAACGCCGCGCGGACTTCCCCGACGCGCTCGCCGCGATGGTTGCTGATTGCGAAACTCGCGTAAGGGGCGAGAGTTTCGAGTCCTTCGGGGTCGAGCAGGCCGAGTTGGCGCAAGGATTCGATGGCGACCGTGGGGCGCGCCCGGCGGTCTTCGCCGTCCTCAATCTTGAAGGCGAGGCCGAGTCCGCGCGGCCAACGCTCGCAAGGCAGAACGCCCGCCGTGTAGACGCCCTCCGCGCCTATCTTCGAGACGACCCGCCCGCCGGCCGCGCGCATCACCTCCGTGTCGAACCGCTCGCGCGTGCCGCCGACCATCTCCGGGTGTCGCGTCACCGCGCCCACGATACGCTCACACGCCGCGCGCAACTCGCCCGTCAATCCTTCGGGCGGCGCGACCAGACGCGCGAACATGAGCGCCATCGCGCGCACGCTCACGGCGTAGACGGGGACGCCGCAGCCGTCCGTGCCCGCCGTGAGTTCATCCTCAGAGACGTCGGAGAAGAGCGCGACCGTGCGACGGATGGCGAGTTGGACGGGGTTCTCCGGCAGGTCGTAGGTCGCGGCGGGCGCGCCGAGGTGGAGCGCCAAGGCGAGCATCCCCGTGTGCTTGCCCGAGCAGTTGTTGCGCAAGACGCCGGGACGCTCGCCCCTCTCGACGAGGCGTCGGGCCGTCTCGCGGTCGAACGGGTCGTGCGTGCCGCACTTGAGGGCCGACGGGTCGAGGCCGATCTTCTCCAACATCCCGGCGACCGTCTCGGCGTGAATGTCCTGCCCACTGTGCGAGCCGCAGGCGACGGCGACCTCGCGGTCTGTGAAGCCGAAACGCTCGGCCGCGCCCGAGGCGACGAGCGGGATGGCCTGATGGAACTTGGCCGAGGAGCGTAGGAAGGTGACCGTCTCGGGCGCGCCGAGCGCGGCGACGAGTCGGCCGTCCGCGTCGACGGCGGCGACGTGCCCACGGTGGCGCGACTCGACTACGGGGCCGCGCCGCACCTCGACGAGCGGCGCAGGAACTGCGACGGTGTCCATCAGATTTGCGGAGTCCTCTTGTTCGGAAATTTCGGGCATCTTAAACGCGCCGCCTCGCGCTCGGCAAGGCCCGGCGCGCCTAAAGTGAAAGGCCGCCGTCCTCGGGGGACGGCGGCCTTTCGCTTGGTGGGCAAGATGGCCTTCCGGGATTATTCAGTTTTTGCGGTCAGCGGCGCTTGCGCGCCGGGATGGCCTTTTTACCGGGACGGCTGAGGACGGTCAGTTTCACCATCCGTCGGCCGAAGCGCAGGGCCTCGCCCGAACTGGGCATCCAGATGTCAATCTTCCGCCCGCGGACGAGTCCGCCCGTGTCTGCGACCAAGTACTCGCCGCTGTAAGGGCCGGCCTCGATGCGGACGCGCGAACCGAGCGGGAGCACCCGCCGGTCGGCGGCGATGAGGCCGCGAGCGACGTTGCGGCCGCTGGCCGTCCGGCCTCGGAGGCTGTAGGCGGTGGCGACGAAACTCTGCGCCTGCCCCGTAGCGTCGGAAGACGGGCCTTCGGGCCTTTCTTCCTTAGCCGCTCGTTTTGCCAAAGAGCTTTCGGACTCTTCGTCTCTCGTGACGCCCTCCGACTCAACTCTTGCGGCGGGTTCTTCCGCCTCGGGCGTCGCCTCGTCGGGAGCGGCCGTTGATTCGGAGCCGTCCGACTGCTGGTTGTTGGTGACAAAGGCTGCGAAAGCGAGGGGTTCTGCAACCGACGTTTGTGCGTTAAATATCAAAGAAGCTGAGAGAAGGGCGACGGCCGTGGCCGCGCCTCCCCCCAGGAGGGATCTACTCATTTCGGTCTCCTGTCCGAGTTAAGTCCTTCGGCGGCGCGCGAGTTTGGTCTTTTAGTCCCGCTCTCGACCTCCGGCTCTAGGAGTGAAGTTGCACTGTCAGCCGGAGTGGGGATCTGCTCCTTGGTGCGGAGCGCCGAAAGAACACCTGCAAAAAAGAAGTGACAAGCGAGCGTACCCGCTTGTCACATAAGGGAGGCTATCACAAGGCTTTAGCGCGTGTCCAGCCGCGCGGGCGGGCCTTCGGCCGGGGCGGGAAGCGCGCACTCGCGCAGCACGATGTTTCCGAACTTGCCGTCGCAGCGCCCGACGAGCGTCACGCGCTGCCCCTTCTTCAGACTCGCGACCGACCCGGCCCGCCTCCGGTCGAAGAGACACTGGACGCCCATGCCCCCGGCCGGCTCGCCGGGGTCGAGCGTGACGAAGGCCGCGTCGTCCGGGTCGCGCCCGACTCCGGCGATGTGGCCGGAGACGGCCAGAACCCTTCCCCTGTAGAGGTCGTCGGCCGAGAACTCGTCGGCCGCGTAGGCCGAAAGCAGTTGCGCGGCCGTCACAACGAGGGGCGGCTCAAGCGGCTCGGCCTCCTCCTCGCCCGCGCAGGCCGCGAGCGCCGAGACGAAGAGGGCGAGGCCGAACGCGAGGATGCCGTGCGCCGGGCGCGGAAATCTGTTCATGCTTTCGGGTCGGTGTTTCGTGGCTGAAGCTTCGGGCGAGGGCCGGGCGATTTTATCACTAACGGGCGGCGAAAAGCTCTCCCGAGTAGACGGCCTCGGCCTCGCCCGTCAGAAGAACCTCTCCGTCCTCCTCGCGCCAGACGACTTCGAGTGCGCCCCCCGGCATCGAGACGCGGACGCGCCGTCCCGTCAGTCCGTTCGCGGCCGAGGCGACGGCCGCCGCGCACGCCCCCGTCCCCGAAGAAAGCGTCTCGCCGACGCCGCGCTCCCAGACGCGCGCCTCGATGTTCTCGCGGTCTATGACGCGGACGAACTCCACGTTCGTCTTTTCGGGGAACTGCCGGTGCGGCTCGATGAGGCCGCCCAAGCGACGCCAGTCCGTCCGCTCGAAGTCGGGGACGAAGACGACGCAGTTCGGGTTACACATCTGGAGCGCCGTGACCTCGACCGACTCGCCCGAAGGGAGCGCGAGCGCGTAGCCGCGCACCTCCGCCAGAGGCTCGGGGGCGATAAAAGGTATCGCGTCGCTCGCGAAGCGCGGGCGGCCCGTCTCGGCCTCGAAGCGGAAGCGCGCCGGGCCGAGACGGTCTTTGAGCCGGTAGAGCTTGACGCCCGCGCGCGTGGCGAGCCGCAGCTCTTCCGACGACCAGAGCCCTTGATGATGCAGGTAGGCGGCGGCGCAGCGCGAGCCGTTGCCAGACATGGCGGCCTCGCTGCCGTCGGCGTTGAAGATGCGGAGGCGGAAGTCGGCCTCGCCCGTCGAGAGGCGTTCGAGCGTGGCGACGCCGTCCGCGCCCGCGCCCGTGTGCCGTTCGCACGCGCGCCTGACGAACTCGCCGAAGCGGTTAATCTCGCCGACGGGCGCGAAGCCCGTCTGAAAGCCCGCCGCGCCGAGCGCGCCCGCCTCGAAGACCAGATAGTCGTTGCCGTAGCCGTGGAGTTTGACGAAGCGCATGGCCTGCTACGAACGTCCCGCGAACGAGGCGAGCAGAACGGTGATGGCGTCGGTAAAAGAAGCACGCGGGTCGCGCTCGCGCGGCGGGTGGTTAATCATCAGGGAGAAGACGAGCCGCTCGCCCGCCGCGCTCGTGACGTAGCCTGAGAGGGTTGTGGAGCTACTGAGCGTGCCTGTCTTGGCGCGCGCGTTGGCCTGCGCGGGCGTCCCCTTCATGCGGTTGCGGAGCGTACCGTCGACGCCGGCCACGGGCAGAGAGTCGCGGAAGATTGCGCCGAAGCGGTGGCGGCTCATGTGGACGAGCAGTTGCAGAGTCGTCGCGGCCGTGACGAGGTTGCGCTGCGAGAGGCCCGAGCCGTCGACCATCTGGACTTTGCCGTCGTCAATCCCCGCGCTGCGCAGGAAAGTCTTGACGGCCTCGATGCCCGCCTCGTCAGTCTTCTGCCGCGCGTCGGTCGCCGTGGTCTTTCCGAGCGCGCGCAGGATGAGTTCCGTGTAGAGGTTCTGACTCGGCTTCATCGCCTGCGCGGCGACGACCGAGAGCGGCGGCGACTGCCGCGTCGCAATCTCGACGAGCGACGAGACGGGCAGAGACGTTCCTGCTTGTGCACGCTCGCGCGCGTCTACGGTGCGCGTCCGCCCCGCGACGCGCACGCCGCGTCGTTCGAGCGCTTCGCGAAGTAGCGTCACGAAAAAGAGCGCGGGCCGCGAGACGGCGACGCTTCCGGTAAAGGGGCGGTCGTCGACGGGCATCCCGCCCGAGATTTCCAAGACGTTCTGACCGAGCGGACGGTGTACGACGAGGTCGCGCGGAGTGCCGCGCGGAGTCGTCCGCGTGCGGTCGACGACGGTGACGAAGCCCGTGGCCGGGCCGAGCGTGATGCGGCACGGGTCGCCCGCGCGCGCGCCGGGACTCACAGTTAAATCGACCGAGTTGTCGTTGATGGAGAGCGCGCTGACCTCCGCGCCGTACCACCACTGTAGGTCGTCCCACTCCCAACCGGGCGCGAGCGCGTCGCCCGCGAAGTAGCTCTCGTCGCCGACCAAGTCGCCCTCGACGCGGCGGACGCCCGCCCCCGCGATGCGCGCCGCCAGCTCGTCAATCGCCTTCAAGTATTCGGCGTCGGGCCGCGCGGCCGTCGAAGACGCCGCGCCGTTGCCCGCCGGAGTCGCGAACCCCGTCGCGCCGCTCACGCCTTCGGACGGCGTGCCGACGGCGACGCCGTTTGCGCCTGAGCGTGCGGACGCTTCGTCGGTCGCGTCCGCGCCGATGGAGTTAAAGCGTTTGGCGTAGGTCGGGTCGCCGCGCCCGTAGATGATGAGGTCGCCGCGCACCGCGCCGGAGGCGTCGGGCCGCGCGGGCGCGTAGACGGAGGTGACGAAGCGGTAGTCGGGCGTGAGCCGGTCGAGCGCGGCGGCGACGGTGTAGAGCTTGAGGTTCGACGCGGGTTGCAACCACTTGTTCGCGTTCTCCTCGAAGAGCACGCGCCCCGTGTCGAGCGAGGCGACCTTGACGGCCAGCATCGACGAAGCGAACTCGGGCCGCGTCATCAACTCGCGCACGCGCAGGCGCAACTCTTCGAGCGTCTGCGGCGCACCGGAGCGTGACGACGACGACGGCGTGGCAGCCGAAGTCGCGGGCGTCGGCGCGAGCGACGGTGTCGGCGTCGCCGCCGGGAGAGTGGTCGTCGAACGCGCGGGCGTCGGCGCGACGCGCGGAGTCGGCGTCGGACGCGGCGCGGTCGTGCCGACGCGGCGCTCGCGTCTCTGCTGCTGCGCGCGCGTCGGAGCGGCGGCGCGTGTCGGCGTCGCGCCCGTGACGAGCGCGGTCAGAAGGAGGAGCGCGGCGAGTGTTCTGGAAAACTTTTTCGGCATCGGGCGAATGACCTTAACCCTCCGGTTCGTTCGGTTCGTGTGCGCGCGTGTCCGCGTTAAGGCTCGATGCGGACGGGCGTGCCGACGGGCACGGCGTCAAACAGCTCTTTGATGTCCTCGTCTTCGAGCGCGATGCACCCCCACGTCCAGTCGCTCGACGCGCCGCGTCCGTGGATGAAGATTTCGCCGCCCAAGGCCGTGTCCCACGGCGGCGTCCGTTTCCGGCGCGCGGCGTTCATTATGCGCCGGTACTGCGCGCGCGTAATCAGCCCGTCGCGCAAGCCGCGCTCGGCCGCGCGCTCGTCCGGGTAAGAGATGCCGAGCGACAGGTAGAAGGCGCTCCGCTCATTCTTCACGCACACGAAGAACTCACCCTCCGGCGTCCGCCTATCGCCCGAGCGCACCTTATCGCCCACCGGCGACGTGCCGAGTCCCACACGATACACGCGCAACCGTTCGTCTCCCGCGTACAGCGTCAACCTCCGCGCCGCCTTCTCCACCACTATCCGAGGCCGCGCCAACGGAAGCTTAAGAGGACTTCTGACCGCCGTGTCCTCGATGGAGGCACGCGCGGCGACTGTTTGCGGCGAGGCGGCGATGCCGTCATGTCGCGTTGACCCGGAGAACGCGAGCAGCACGGCGAAGGTCGCCGCGACGAGCGCGGATAGCAGACCGGCTGTCTTAAATCTTCTGAACCCCATCAACATCTTCACGTCCTTAACTCTTCTGCCTCGCGTCGAAGGAGGCGACGAGTTCGGCGGCCGAGGCGGTGGCGGTGCCGAGTTTGGCGACGACGATGCCGGCGGCGTGGTTGGCGAGGGCGGCGGATTCGACGAGCGTTGCGCCGGCCGAGAGCGCGGCGGCGAGCGTGGCGATGACGGTGTCGCCCGCGCCCGTCACGTCGTAGACCTCGCGCGCGACCGTGCCGACGAACGTCGGCTCGCCGTCGCCTTCGAGGAGCATCATGCCGCGCTCGCCGCGCGTGATGAGCACCGCGTCGCACGCGAGACGCTCGCGTATGCGTCGGGCCGCGAGCGTCATGCCTTCGTCCGTGTCGTCCTCCGAGCCGGTCAGGCGCAGAGCCTCGTGATGGTTCGGCGTGACGAGCGTCGCCGGGCGGTACGCGCCGAAGTTTCTAATCTTCGGGTCGACGAGTGTGGGCAACGCGCGCTCGCGCGCGAGGGGCAGAACTTCCGAGAGCACGCGCGGCGTGACCGCGCCCTTGTCGTAGTCGGAGACGACGAAGGCGTCGGCCTCGGCGAGCAGGCGCGCGAGCGTCTCGACCAAGCGCGCCTCCGTTTCGGCTTCGGCGGGCGCGCGTCGCTCGCGGTCGGCGCGCACGACGAGTTGATTGTGCGCGATGATGCGCGTCTTGACGGTCGTCGGCCGCGACGCTTCAGCAACCAATGAGTCCGACGCATGCTCCGCGCCCGCTTCCGCCAGCGCCGCGCGCAGGCGCTCACCGGCCGCGTCGTGCCCGACGACGCCGACGACCGACGCGCGCGCGCCCAGAGCCAAGAGGTTCGCGACGACATTGGCCGCGCCGCCGAGACGCACCGACTCGCGGCGGATGTCGACGACGGGGACGGGCGCTTCCGGCGAGATGCGCGTCACGTCGCCCCACACGAACTCGTCGAGCATCACGTCGCCGAAGACGACGACGCGCTTGCCTTCGATACGTCGCGCGATGTCGGCCGCGCGTTCTGTCGTTAGTTCGTCCATCAAACTTTTTACAAGCCCGCCCGCGCGGCGACGCGCTCGATTGCCGCCGTCACGCGCTCGACCGTGACGCGGCGGATGCACTCGGGCTGCGCGAACTCCGAACAGTAGTAGCCCGCGCACGGGGCGCACGCCATCTCTTCGCGGACGACCTCCGAGGGCGCGAGAGTCCACGGCCGCCAGTGTGCGACGTTCGACGAGCCGAAGATGACGACCGAGGGCGCGCTGACCGCCGCCGCGATGTGCGCCACGCCGCTGTCGTTGCCGACGAAGAGCGAGGCGCGCGCGGCCAAGGCGGTCAACTCCGGGAGACTTAAATCCGTGAACGAGACGAAGAGTGCGCGCGAGTGTCGCTTCAGCTCCGCGACGACGCGCTCCTCGCGCGGCGCGGCGACGGCGACCGATGCAATCCCGCGCGCGGCCAAGTGTTCGACGACGCGCGCGAAGTTCTCGGCCGCCCAAGTCTTCGTCTCGAAGGCGGCCGCCGTGTGGAGCAGTGCGAACGGGCGGCCGTCATAGACGCCTGCGGCCGAAAGCCTGCGCGCCACTCTTTCGCGCGCCTCTTCGCCGACGGTCAGGCGCGACGCGGGCCGGTCTGTGACGGGCACGCCCGTCCAACCCACGAGCGCGAGCTGCTGCTCGGCGGAATGCGTCTTCTCGCGCCCCCAGAGTTGGGCGGAAGTCGGGGCGGTGTGGTCGTAGAGTCGCGCGTTCCGGTAGCCCGCGTAGCCGACGCGCTCGCGCGCGCCCGACCCCCACGTCAGAAGCGACGCCGTGTTGCCGCCGTGCAGGTCGTAGGCCACGTCGTAATGCTCGGCGCGCATGCGGCGCGCGACCTTGATGCGCCCGAGCGTGTCGCCGCGCTCGACCGAGACGACGCGGTCAACGTCTTGAGAGCCTTCGAGGAGCGGCGCGACCCAGTCTTCGAGTAGCACGTCGATGCGCGCGTGCGGCAGGAAGCGGCGCAGCGCGCGAAGCGAGGGCGTGGCTAGCACCGTGTCGCCTATCGAGCGGAGGCGGACGACAAGCACGCGGCGCACGTTCGTCCAGTCCCAGCGCGCGGGCGCGAGCGGACGCGCGTCGGCGGCTTCCGTCTCAAGCCCCGGCCCGTCGGCTGACGACCGAGGCGTCGCCTCCGCGCGCGGCTCAGTTTCTGTCAGAAGAGTTTTCATCCTCGACGGTGGCCTCTTCGACCACCATTGACGGGAT
>DASUNL010000339.1:0-6582 GCA_036277175.1 Pyrinomonadaceae bacterium
GGCTAGGGTCAGTGCTAAACACAAAGCACGAGGGTATGTGACAAGTCTATGCACAGTTTGAGCCTCCAATTTTATTCGGATTTATCCGAGTTGCGAGGTTGATGGTTTTGCCCGTGCGCCGTCCTACCCATCCTTTAACGAGGACATCAAAAGTGCCCGTAAAAGATGTGGTGGTACGAGCCGGCGGCGAGCGTATGAGTGGCGGCTTGAGAGGAAAAGAATTCTCTTCAGTTTGTCCTAAGCATCTTGTTCTCCTTATATGGCGAGGTCAAGAACAGTGAGTGAGACGCTAAGGTGCATGATGTGATGCACTGGCGGAGGAGAATATTATTCTAAGAGCAGAGAAGTCAAGACAGCTTTGCACATTTATTCATCCCTCCTGAATATTTGTGCAAAGCCCCGCAAAGGGGCGGCCGTGCCCTTCTGCCTCAGGCGGCGTGGGGCGGGTCAATCGGCCTTTCGCGGTGCAAGAGCACCCAGTCGGCGTTCTCGGCCAACGCCTCGATGCCCAAGTCCTCCGTGAGCTTGCGTGCCTCCTCGGCCTCCTCCGTCGACAGTGGACTATGCTGCCCGCCCGACCGCCTGAGAATCATGACCATCTGAAGCCTCGCGCCGCCGAAGACCGCGCCCATCCGCCCGTACTGCTTGACGTGCTCGGAGAGCGCCGTCTTGTCCGTGTAGCTGTGCAGAAGCGCGGCCCCGACCGGCGGCAAAGTCATCAGGAGAATGATGACGCCGTGGAGGGTGTGGTTGTGGGCGATGGTCTCCGACAGGTGTAGGTCTAGGAAGTAGGAGACGCCGAGGGCGACGGCCAGAAGGATTGCGAAGACGACGCCCGCCCGCACGAGAAACTTCGTCAACCGCTCGTAACGATGCAGCAGCGCATGCTCTTTCTTCGTCGTTCTGGAAAAATACTTCGCTTGGTTGCTAATCCAGTATTTGAGGACGAGCCTGAAAGTATGCTTGTCGCTCGCAGGCGTCGTCGTCGTCCTCTCGTGCCGGTCGTCGTCCGCCCGAGGGATGTTCCAGACGCGAGTCGCGTTCCGTATCCAATCTAGCTCACTCTTCTGCTTGCGCAGGTAGCGGTCGGCGACCGACATCCTGAGGTTCGCCAAGCACCAGAAGAACTGCACGCGGATGCCCTCGGCCAGCGTGCGGTAGTCCTGATACTTGCTCTGGTACTTTCGCCTTTGAGCGAAGCGGTGAACGCCGAAGTGTGCGACGGCCAAGATGAGCAGGTAGACGACCAGCAGGGGATGAATCTTCGTCAGGAGGTGCGCGTAGACGCCGAACGCGACGGCCGCCACCGCGACCAGACGGTACAGACGTTTGAGCGTGCGCCTCGTCTGCTGTTGAAAGTAGATGGCGAGCGTGTCGGCCACGCCGTAGTGTTCGCGTAGAGTCCGCAGCCCTTCGGGCAGGAGCTTCGCCCGCTCCTCCGGGAACAAGGACTCCATGTTCTCCGCCTGCTTGGCGTCGAGTATCTCCGCATGCTTGAGCGCGTCGGCGTTGAAGGCGTCGATGTGTCGGGCAATTCGTCGGAACGCATCCATGTTCGCCGGGCCGCCGGAGGGGAAAATGTCCTTGACGGCGAACGGCTCGCCCTCGGGCTGCGGGTTCTTCACGCGCGGCGTGATGATGTGTTTGACCGGGCCGCGCTCGACCGCGTCGAGGGGATTGCGCGTCGGGTCGTAACGACGGGGGAGTCCCCCGGTCTGAAACTTGACGATTGACGATGTCCCGCCCGTCAGTCCCAAGTCCACGCCGTCCCAGAGCGCGATTAAAATCTGACAGTGGCCCACGATGTAAGCGCCGACGTTCTCATACAGCGCGTTGCGCGCTGCCAAGGGATTACTTACCTCTTCCTCCGTGTGGCCGCCGACAAGCTCTATCTCGGGCGCGCTCTCCGCGCGCGCGATTAGCTCTCGAAACTCGGCGAGCGAGCCCTCGGCGGTGAAGTCCGCCTCGTACAACTCTCTAGGCATCGGCAGGGGGACGATTAGCTGCACGCCCAAATCGAGCGCGACGCGCGCGGTCAGGCGGTCGGCCCCCTCGGCCAGCGGCGAGAGCAGGGTGATGGGGGTGTGCTCGTACTCCTTCAGCAGCAGCACGAAAATTTCGCGCACGCGCTCTTCGAGACTCGGATAGTCGGACGCGCGCAGGTCGCGGTGGCCGGTCACGCCGACGACCAGCGGCAGCGGCCCTCGTCTCGCGACGTGTCCGTCGTCCGGCGTCGTCTTCGGCATGGCGGGGCTTTGCGGGGCTTGACTCACAAGGTGTCTTGGACGAGGACGGCGAGCGCCGTCCGGTAGGCGTTCGTGTGAGGCCGACGAGTATGCGACTCGTCGGCAGGGAAGCAAACAGGCGGGCAAGATATTTCAACGTCCGCCGAATGTCAACGCGGAGCGCCGGATTGACACTCAGTCGAACCAGTCGCGCGTCATGTCGCACCAGAGGGCGAGGCCGCGCCAAGACTTGAAGCGCGAGTAGTGGCGTGCGATTCGTTTATCATCACAGGCGCGACCCCGCGCGCGCGTGCGTATGAACTTGGCGCGCACCCAAGAGTCGAGCGCGAGCACGTCGTAGCGTCCGACGAGCTTCAGAAGGTTCTCGGCCGCGTAGTCGCCGACGCCCTTAACGCGCTTCATCTCGCGCTTCAGCTCTTCGGTCGAAAGCTCGCTCCCGAGCCAAGACTCGACATCCAACTCGCCCGACGCGACGCGCTCGGCCAACTCCTTCAGGTACGGCACACGATAGCCCGCGCGAACTCGGTCGCGATAGAAGTCGGGCGACGCTTCGGCCATCGCCTCGGGCGTGGGGAACGAGCGACGTCCGTCGGCCGCCTCGCGCCCGAGTCCCTCCACCAGCCCCGTGACCATCTTCACCGTCAGAGACCAAGAGCAGTTCGTCGTGCAGAGCGATTTGACGAGGTCTTCAAAGACCGTGGGCGAGCGCAGGAGACGCCCCGCGCCGTCCTCCGCAATCCACGCGAACTCCGGGTCGCCCGCGACGACCGCGTAGAACTCCTCCAACGCATCGTCCAAGCGAAAGATGTGTCGCACGTCGCGCTCGACGCGCGCGAGCGCATGCTTGCCCGTCTTCGCGGGCACGCGGACGCGGAGAGATTTGCTTTTGCCCGTGACGACGACGGTTAAGGGGCGCGAGCCGTCGCCCGCGTCGAGGACGCGCGTCAGGGCGAGCGTCCGCGCGTCGAGCTCGAACGGAGGAAGGCCCGACCAGCCGTGGCTCATCACCGTGCGCTTGTAGTCGAAGCCGCGCGGCGTCTTTATCGTCAGCTCCATCCCGTCGCCCCTCTCAAAAATCGGCGGGCCACAATCGCACGGCCGCCGCGCACACGTCAGAGAGCCTCGCGGCCGAGCCTGCCGGACGAGCAGCGCACGCGGGCGCGCGAGAATTCAGTGTCGTTCGTTTGAGATACGAAACGCGCGGGCCGCGCGTTCGGGCCAAGGCGTGGGCCGAAGCGTGGGCGCGTGCGTCTCGCGGGGCGGGATGCGAGTCTCGCGTCTACGACGGGTTGGCGCATTCCTCCGCGCATCGCTTGCGCGCGTATTTATACGCCTCTTTGTCGTCCTCGGCGAGGAAGGAGATTTCGTGCGTGAAGTCGTCGCAGCACTCGCAGGTGTAGAAGTAGTTGTAGACGCCGCCCTTGGTCGCCGGAAGCTTATCCGTCAGCACCGCTTCGGAGCACGACCGCAGCCAAGTCAGGATGGTTCCCTGAACGTTCGTGGTCTGCGCGATCTCGTCAATCAACCACCCGATGGGCATGAGCGCGTAGGAGGTGACGACCGATATCGCGTAGCAGACGAGCTTGTTGACGGGCATCGTGACGGTCTTCGTGATGTAAGAGGTCACCCTCACGCTGACGACGATGAACCAGCAGACCAAGCCGCGCGGGTCCCACCAAGGGTATTGCTCACACTGCTTCCGAAGCTCGTCGACCCACTTGTCGACCGGCTCGATGACCTCCTTCTCGACCCAGTCGGTGACGATTCTACAGATTAGAGTCATGGGAGCCTCCTGTCGTGAGTGGCGTGAGAGTGGGCGCGCGGGCGGAGCGCAGGCGCGAAAAGCGGGGGCACGATATAACGTCCGACTAAGCGAGTCAATAGAACATCCGCCGCCGCACGGCACGGCCTCGGAGTCTCTCGCCGGGGAGCGACGCGGCCCGCCGCTTTCTCTCTGCTTCTAACGCGAAGGGAGTTGGGCTATCATGCGTGACACTTCCGAAAAGTCTTTCCGCGCGAGGAGACCGAAGTCTTGTCAGAGAAACGCCCGCTCACAATCCTGTGCATCGCCACCTTCGAGAAGGGGCAGGAGTTCCTGCGCGAGTGCAAGCGGCAGGGCTGCCGCGTCCTTCTGCTCACGCGGCAGAAGCTCGCGGACGCCGACTGGCCGCGCGAGAGCGTCGACGAGTTCTTCTACATCCCCGAACACTTCCCGCTCGAAGACCTCGTCAAGAGCACGAGCTATCTGGCGCGCACCGAAGAGATTGACCGCATCGTGCCGCTCGACGACTTCGACGTCGAGACGGCGGCCGCGCTGCGCGAGCACCTGCGCGTGCCCGGCATGGGCGACTCGACGACGCGCTTCTTCCGCGACAAGCTCGCGATGCGCGTCAAGGCCCGCGACAACCAAATCCTCGTCCCCGAGTTCGTCCACGCGCTCAACCACCGGCGGGTCGCCGAGTACACTTCGCGCGTCGCGCCGCCGTGGGTCTTAAAGCCCCGGTCTGAAGCGTCGGCCGTCGGCATCAGGAAGGTCGAGGGCGAACGAGAGCTCTGGTGCGAGTTGGAGAAGCTCGGCGACAAGCAGTCGTTCTATCTGCTCGAACACTACGTGCCGGGCGACATCTTCCACGTCGATTCCATCGTCTCCGAGCGCGAGGTCGTCTTTACGGCCGCGCACAAGTACGGCAAGCCGCCGATGGACGTGGCGCACCACGGCGGCGTCTTCATGACGCGCACCATCCCGCGCGACTCGGACGACGCGCAAGAACTCGACCGCTTGAACCGCGAGCTACTTCGGACGCTCGGACTCGTGCGCGGCGTGACGCACACCGAATTCATCAAGGGGCGCGACGACGGGCGCTTCTACTTCCTTGAGACGGCCGCGCGCGTCGGCGGCGCGAACATCGCCGAAACGGTCGAGGCCGCGACCGGCGTCAACCTCTGGGCCGAGTGGGCGAAGATTGAGGTGCGCGGCGAGTCGGGCGGATACAGTGTGCCGCCGCACAGGGACGGCTACGCCGGAATAGTCATCTCGCTCGCGCGTCAGGAGTGCCCGGACACGTCCGAGTACGACGACCCGGAAATCGTCTGGCGTCTGCGTAAGAAGAATCACGTCGGCCTTATCGTCGCGTCCGAAGACCCCGCGCGCGTCGAAACGCTCCTCGAAGATTACGTCCGCCGCATCATGCAAGACTTCTACGCGACGCAGCCGTTGCCGGACAGGCCGACGAGCTAAAGTATGGCGAGAGACTTGATTCGCGAGCATCTGTCTTACGTGCAGGTCGAGAGGGGTCTGTCGGCGAACTCGCTTGAGAGCTACCGGCGCGACCTTGAGAAGCTGCGGCGCTTCGCCGAGTCGAAGGGAAGCCGCGCCGAGTCGTTGGGCAAGGATGAGCTAAAGCAGTTCGTGATGTCGCTCACGCGCGGCGGGCTCGCGCCACGCTCGGCGGCGCGGACGGTCAGCGCCGTGCGCGGCTTCTTCCGCTACCTGCTCCTCGACGGACACCTCACGGCAGACCCGACGGCCGACCTCGTCGCGCCGCAGACGGGGCAGAAGCTCCCGCGCTTTCTCACGCAAGAGATGGTCGCGCGCCTGCTCGACGCTCCCGACACCTCGACGGCCGAGGGCTTGCGCGACCGCGCGATGATAGAGCTTCTGTACGCGACGGGTTTGCGCGTCTCCGAGCTGGTGTCGCTCGACACGGGGAGCGTCGATGTGGACGCGGGCGTTTTGAGTTGTTCGGGGAAGGGGAGCAAGCAGCGGCGCGTGCCGGTCGGCCGCGACGCGCTCGCGTGGCTGCAAAGGTACGCGGCGGCGCGTCGCGCGCTGCTCGACGGCCGAGAGTCGAAGCGTCTCTTCGTCGGACGAAGCGGGCGCGCGCTCACGCGCAACTTCGTGTGGGCGATGATGAAGCGTTACGCCGAGCGCGCCGGAATCGAAGGCGTCTCGCCGCACGTCATGCGTCACAGCTTCGCCACCCACCTGCTCGAACACGGGGCCGACACGCGCTCCGTCCAAGCCATGCTCGGCCACAGCGACCTCGCCACCACGCAAATCTACACACACGTCACCGGCGAGCGCCTCCGCCAGACCTACGAACGCTGCCACCCGCGCGCGAAGAAGTGAAAGAAGCGTTCAGCGTTCAGCAGTCAGCTTTCAGCTCACGGCTGCCGCCGCGTGTTGCGGCCGCTCACAAGTCAACTCGCCCGTCCGTCTGCTCTATAAAAGCTGAGTGCTGAGTGCTCAAACGCTGAACGCTTCCCTAAACGTACTGCCCGGCGGCGAAGCCCGAGGCCCACGCCCACTGGAAGTTGAAGCCGCCGAGGTGGCCGG
>DASUNL010000340.1:0-7226 GCA_036277175.1 Pyrinomonadaceae bacterium
GTCCGCCCCGAGGATTTTTTCTCGCGCCAATGGGAGCGCGAGCCTCTCTTCGTCGCGCGCGACGACGCAGGACTTTACGACTCGCTACTCGAAACATCCGACCTCGACCGACTCGTCACTGTCGCATTAAGCAGCGACTCCACATCGGTCGAGACACTCAGCGACCCCGCGTCCGTCTCCGTCAGCGCGCTTCCCATCAACAACGCGGCCGACTCTCGTGCGGCCTACACGCGCGGCGCGACCCTTCGCATCAACGGCGCGCAGCGTCTCTCGCCCCCCCTCGCGCGTCTCTCACAAACTCTCGAACAAGAGTTCGGCTGCCCCGTCAACTTCAACCTGTACGCGACGCCGCAAGGCGCGCGCGGCGCGGTTCGACATTACGACAATCACGACGTTCTCGTGCTCCAACTCGCGGGGCGCAAGACGTGGCGCATCTTCGAGCCTCTCGTGCGACTCCCGCTCCGGCACGTCCCCCTTCTCGCGTTCGAGGAGCGCACAGAGGCGTCGAAGTACACGCGCGGCGGCCCGAGCAAAGGGCGCGGCGACATCGGCGACGCCGACGTGGGAGAGCCGACGCGCAAATTCACTCTGAGCGCGGGCGACCTTCTTTATCTTCCGCGCGGCTTCGTACACGAGGCGCGGACTGACGACGAGCCATCGCTTCACTTAACGGCCGGACTCCACGTCCTCACCTACCTCGACCTCCTGACGGTCGCGCTCGGCCAAGTTGCCCAACGCGACGAACGCCTCCGCCGTTCCCTCCCCGCCCGCCTGCTCCACACGCCCGAAGCCGCCGACGCGCCGCGCGAGGACTTTGAAGAACTGCTCAACGTCTTCGCCGAACAAGCTCGTCTCTCAAATGCTTTAGGCGAGATGGCCGAGAGTTTCGTCCGCAGCCGCGCGAATGCTAACGAAGACGTTGACACTCGAAGCGACGACGGCGCGGACGTGACATCGCAGAGCTTTTTGGAGCGACGGCCGGGCGTCTTGTGTTGCGTCCGCGTCGAGGGCGAAAGCGCGGGCCTCGTCTCGCCGCGCGGCGCGCTCTGGATGCCGAAGACGTTTCTCGCCGCGCTGAGTTTCGTCGCGCGCACAATCGAGTTCCGAGTTTCAGACATCCCCGGCGGGCTAAGCGACGGTGGGCGCGTCGCACTCGCACGCCGCCTCGTCGGCGAAGGAGTTTTGCGGGTCGCAAAACCTGACGAGCGTTGATATCAATAGGCGAGCAGTAGCCTTCGCAAATCTCGCCGCCGCGAATCTCATCTCGCGTCGCGCAGACGCACGCGGTAGAGTGTGAAATCTCCGAACTGTTCGCCCGCGTCGCGCTCGTACCAGCGTTCGAGATTTGCGAGGTCTGCGCGCTGGCGCTTCGAGACGAGGACGTAGGCGAGCGGAAGACGCGCGACCTGTTCGCGGTCGAGCGTGGCGACGAACTCGGCCCATCTCGCCAACGCGCCGCGCACCTCCTCTGTCGTGATGGGCGTCCAGTCAACGCGCAATGAAGGGTTGTGCCGCCCGCGTCCGATGAGGGCGCTCAGGAAATACTTCCGCGCCCTGTCCAACTCCTCGAACCGCTCCGCCTCGACGTCGTCGAACGGCACGCCCGACAAGTAGAGATAAAGCAGAAGCCGCTCGCGGTCTTCCTCAATACCCGCGCCGGGGAAATTAATCATGTGCGGCGACCAGAGCACCGGCTGCGGCGCGACCGTCGTCAGCGCGTCGGCGACGGTCACGTCCGTACACAAAACCAGCGCTTCGGTGTCGAGGCGACGCGAGACGCGCGCCTCACGCGCGAGTGCGCGGAACGCGGGCAGAGCGGAATCGCGCAGAGCGTTCCCCGCGAGATGACGACGGCCCGATAAAAGCCCCTCGTAGCAACCGGCGAGAAGCGCCGCCGCAGCGACTAAGGCGAACACGCGGGCGGCCCTCCGTTGCGAGTCGTCGCTCAAAGTTTTTATGACGAGCGCGGCCGACAGGCAGACCGCCGCCACGACGACGTAATTGACGCTTGACGTGCCGTAGTGAAACGGTTGCAGCGAGCGGCCCGTCAGGACTTGCTGATTGAAGACGACGAAGGGAGTCAGGCCGAGCGCGGCCGTGAAGATTAACGCGCCCCTGTGATTCTCTTCCCTCCGAGCGACTGCCGCGAAAACTACCCCCGCGAGTGCGATTAGTCCGAGCAACTCTGTCAGACGAAACAGGTCGGGCCGCCGCGTGCTGACGAGCGACATCGCAACGTCCGTCGAGGCGACGCGGTTGTTGAGGAGCGCGAAGTACGGAATCAGCGAAACCGCGCAGAGTGCGGCGACGACGCCAGTAGTTTTCAACCACCTGCCGCGTCCCTCGCGGTCAAAAACGAGGCCGAGCATGGCGAGACAGGCGAGCCACGCGAGGGCCGCCGTCCAGAGGTAAAAGTACGAGTAGACGAGCGACGCGAAGCACGCCCCGGCGAGCGCGGCCCACGACAAGATGTCGCGCGCCGTCGCCGCTCGGAGTGCGCGCCAGACCGCGCCGCAAAACAGGAAGAGGAACGGAAACGGCGCGGACGGGACGTAGCGACGAAGGAAGGCGAGGTAGTTGTAGGAACTTTCGCCGGTCAGGAGATAGTTGGCGACGAGATGCGCGGAACCAATCGAGAGCGTGATGATGGTCGTCAACGCGGCCGTGCGCGCGTCGCCCGTGACGGCGCTCACCATCCAGAAGAGAGCGAGCGCGGTCGCGGCGGCGGCAAGGAACGTCAGCGCGAAAAAGGTCTGACCGCTCGACGCGCCGACGGCACGCGCCACGTTTGCGAGCACGGAAGGCGGCAGGAATTGTATGGAGAAATATGACTCGGGCTGAGGCGTCGCCGTCGAGTCGTCGCGGCCCGTGTAAGGGTCTGCGCGGCGCGGACGCCCGTCAATCCTCGCTTTGAGATAGGAGGCGTAGACGACCTCGTCGCTGTGCGTGAGTGGAAACGTGCCGTTCCACTCCGCGCCGCGCTTGATGAAGAAATAGAGGTGCGGGATGAGTGCGACGAGGAGCGTCGCGAGCACGGCGAGCGCGGCGTAACGGCGGGCGGCGCGCACCTTCACGCCCCGCTCACTCGGCGACGGTGGCGACGCTCTGGATGACCGGCAGAGAGCGCGTCCGCACCACGTCGCCCGTGTACTCGCCGCGCCAAGGTATCTTGCCGAAGGATTGGAGGCAGAGCAGACACGGCGAGCTGGTGTAGAGGTCGACCTCGCGACCCGCCGTCGTGAACGAGTCGAGCGCCTTGCGCCGGCGCTCGTTCTGCTCGGCCGCGATTCTTTGCAGTCGCTCGAAGCCGGCGGAGAAATCTTCCTTCGTCAGGTCGGCCACGACGTCCGGCTCGCCCGTCGCGCCTCGATAGCCGGAGAGGTTGCAGCAGAGCGAGAGGCGTCCGTTGAAGTCGACATTGGCGGTCTTGCCCGCGAGCGCAGAGCAGGGCGGCGCGGGGTCGACGTTGTGATAGCCGGTGACGACGCCGACCGGCATCTTCAGGACGTTCGAGAGGATGGCAATCTCGTGCTCGGCCTCGCGCCGCTCCTCGAAGGTGAGCGCCGACTCGTCTTCGAGAGCGGAGGAGGTCGGCAGAAGGTGCGCGAAGTGTAGCCCTGCCGCGCCGAGCCGCGCGGCGAAGAGCGCGAACTCTTCGAGGTGCGGCACGGTGTCGCGGCGGATGCCGACCTTGACGACGAACTTGATGCCGCTCACGTGGCAGCGCGTCATCGCGCGCACGACGCGGACGAATGAGCCTTCGCCGCGCCAGTGGTCGTGTGATTCGCGCGTCGCGCCGTCTAGGCTGAAGGCGACGACGCGGACGGCCTCGCGGTGTTTGAGCAGCAGAGGGAAGACACGGTCGAAGTGCCAGCCGTTGGTGACGAAGCTGAGCTGCAACCCTTCGGCCGCGACCGCCTCGATGATCTCGCCGAACTTCGGGTGAATCGTCACCTCGCCGCCCGTGAAAGAGACGTAGGCGAGTCCGTAGGTCTCCTTCGCGCCGCGAATGATTTTCGTCAGAAGCTCGACCGCGAGGAACTTCGCGGGCGAGTGGTAGAGGTCGTCCTCGTCGCGCAGGCAATAGCTGCAATGGAGGTTGCAGATGTTCGTCAGCTCGACGCTCAGGCGCGGCGGGGTCGACGCGACGACGAGGGGCGTGCCTGTTTGAAGGGTCGTTGACATGGGCGCTCTTTAGACGCAAGCCGCGAGCAGTCGCGACGCGGCCGACGGGTCGTCGAAGATGTCTCGCCCGGCGTGCAGAGTGTATGCGCGGCACTGTTTGACGAGGCGGCTGAGAAGTCCCAAGTGCTCGCGCGCGGCCGACAAATCATAGCTCGACCAAGGGCACATCATAATCAAGCGCGACATCACGTCGGCCGGGCGCGCTTCGACGAGACGACTCTCACGCTCGCCCGTAACCGAGGGGAAGCAGAGCACGCGGGCGCGCGCGCGCGGCGCGTACTGTCCGGGGAAAAGGACTTCGGGGTCGAGCTTGCGCTTGTCGGGGTCGTTGGGGATGCGCGCGCCGAGCGCGTCTTCGAGACGCGGCAAGCGGCATCCGGCGAGCGCGGCGGCCGAGGTCTGAAAGGGTCTGCGCAGGCCGCGCACCTCTATGCCTTCGTGGCCGTCGGAGACGAGCAGTTGGTCGTCCGACATGAAGCCCCAACCGGCCGCTCCGAGCCTGACGGCCAAACTCGTCTTTCCGCTTTCGGACGCGCCGGGGAACAGAAAGCCCGCGCCGCTCTTCGGCTCGACCATCCCGCCCGCGTGCAGGTCATAGAGTCCGCACCGGCGCAGCGCGGCCGGCAGCGCGTAGGCGATAACCGTGATGAGCGCGTTCGTCCTGCGTGCCGTGTCCGTCGCGCCTAACCAGACCGTGACGCGCGCCTCCTCTCTGGCCGCGACGTCGATGCGTGAGCCGCAGACTTCGAGGAAATAAGAGCGCGCGTCCGTGTAACAGATGCCGCCCGGCACTGCGAAGGTGTCGAGGTTGGAAGGGAGCGTCGGCGCGGGCCGCGTCGAGAGTGTGATGCGAAGGTCAACCGTCCGCGCCGCGTCCGGGCGCGCGGGCGCGAGGTGAACGCCGCTCAGGTACGAGTCGGCAAAACGGGCCGCCCACTCTGCGTCGGTTTCGAGCGCAAGCAGGCGGCCGGCGGTTTCGTAAAACTTTTCCGAGACGCGGCCCACCCCGTCGGATGGGAACGTCTCGACTGCTGACGTGTACACGAAACTTCCTAAACGGCGAGGCGGGTCTAAACGTCGGCGATGTCGAGCGCTGCCGAGCCTTGGAAGAACGCCGTGGCTTCGAGGACATCAAGCGGGACGGAAACCGCCGGCTCGATAAAGGGCTTCTTGGTCGACTCAAGCGCGCTCGGGGTCTCGGTCTCGTCCTGAGTCAACTGCGCCGAAGAAAGCTCCGTCACCGGGTTTTTGTCTTGTATGCTCAACTTCTTGGTCTCCTCAACAGGGAATAAGTATAGCTCGGCCCGTTCTGTTTGATTTCGAGAATCCGTCACGTTTGAAGGATTAGCTGCCGCGAGGGATGGACAGCGCACGGCGGCTATGTCCGTCCATACACCTTTTAAGTGTCGGGCAAGGATAGTCAATCGCAGCCGCAATTTCAAGCGAAAACAAAACTTTTACGCCAATCCCTTCCCCTGCCCGACGCCGCGCGGGGTCTTAGCCCTCTCGGATAAGTTTGTAGGAGCGGAGATTTTCGAGCAGCCGTTCGAGGCTGGCGGCGGCGTGTTCGCGTGAGACGTCGTATTGTTCGGTCATGCGGGCGACTATCTCGTCGTGGCTGCGCCCCTGTTCGAGAGACTCCCAGACGAGCAGGGCCGTCTCGTTGAGCTGGAAGTATTTTTTGGAGTTCAGGTCAACAAGCACGCCCTCCCCGCTGTCGAAGGAGGTGCAGACGATGTGCTCGTGCGGCTTGGGCGCGGCGGCGGGCGCGTTGTTATTCATAGACGGGCGGAAGCTAACATAAACGTTTCGACGCGGTCAACGAGACGACGCGGCGGCCCTCGCGTCAGGAGACTTTGACGCCGTAGCCGAGTCCGTCGCCGACGGCGAGCACCTCGGCGACGAGCTGCGGGTGACGCACGAACTGCTGGTTGAACTCGCGCAGGGCTTGCGTCGAGGCCGTCTGCGAGGCGTCGCGAATCTCACCGGCCACCTGCCCGCCCCACAAAAGGTTGTCAACGACGACCACGCCGCCGACGCGCAGAAGCGGCAAGGCCGCGTCGAGATAGCCGACGTACTCTTCCTTGACGGCGTCGATGTAGAGCATGTCGAACGTCTCCGCGAGGCGCGGGATGACTTCGAGGGCCGGGCCGCGCTCGAAGCGCACGCGCTCGGCCACCCCTGCGCGCGCGAGAAATGACGTGGCGCGCGCTATCATCTCTTCGCTCGTGTCGATGGTGACGACGCGCCCGTCCTCCGGCATCCCGCGCGCGAGATGCAGCACTGCGTACCCGATGGCCGTCCCGACTTCGAGGACGAGCCGCGCGTTCGTCGCGCGCACCGTAATCTCCAAAAACTTCGCCACCTCGCGGTCGGCGATGGGCACGCCGTGCTCCTCCGCGAAACGCTCCATCTCCTCGGCCACGCCCGTGCTCGCGGGCAGGATACGGTCGAGATACTCGGCCTGCTCGCGTCGAATGATGGCGTCGATTCGTGCCTTCATAATCTCCCTTATTCTTCGCCCTCGTCTTGACCGACCGACACGTAGCGGCGCGCGAGTCCAAGCTCGCGCAGCTTGTGCTGTAGCGACTGCCGGTGCATGCCGAGCATCGCGGCCGCGCGCGTGACGTTTCCGCCCGTCTCTTCGAGGCAGCGCGTGATGTAGCGTCGCTCGAACTCGCGCCTATCCTCGCGGAACTCGGCCGTAAACGGCACGCTCAAAGAGTCGCCGTCCGACGTGGCGGGCTGCGCCTGCGCGCCCTCGGCCGCGCCACCCTTCAACTCTTCGGGCAGGTCGCGCGCCGTCAACTCGTCGCCCTCGGCGAGGATGACCGAACGCTCGATGACGTTGCGCAGCTCGCGCACGTTACCCGGCCAGCGGTATTCGACCAGACGGCGCAGCGCCGACGGGCCAACTTTACGCGGCGGGAGGTTGTAACGCTCGACGGCGCGACGCGCGAACTCTTCGGCGAGAACGGGGATGTCCTCGCGTCGCTCGCGCAGGGGCGCGATTTCGATGGTCACGACCTGAAGACGATAGA
>DASUNL010000341.1:0-7476 GCA_036277175.1 Pyrinomonadaceae bacterium
GACTCTTGAAGTCATGCCCGCCTCACGCTTTTCGTCTTTCGCTGTCCGTCGTGCTTTAAAAAACCCGATCCTCGACCTGCATCTTTTGGAGGGCGAAGACGACGCGCATCGTCTGCGGGCGGCGGTCGTAAGACGCGGGGACGAAGGCCGGGTTTTTGCGCAGGGCGTCCTGTAGCTCGTCGAGCATGCGCGGGTTGCGCGGCGCTTCGATGACCTCGGCGAGCGAGGCGCGGCCGTTGCCGTAGACGTCGGCGACGATAATCATGTCGTCGTCGTCGGGACGCTGGCCCGTCGAGGGCGAGCCGGCGAGACGCGCGAGCGCGCCGCGCGGGTTAAGGCTCGGCGACTCGGCCGCGTAGGGCGAGCGCCCGGCCGCGTAGAGCGCCGGCGAGAGCGGCTGCGTCACGTCGTAGCCGCCCGGACTCTCCGCGTCGCCGCGCACCCAAGTTACACGATAGGGACGCTCCTCCGATTCGGCCCGCGCATCCTCGGCCAAATCGCGGAGCACAATCATGTGGTTGCGCAGAGCGCCGAAGACCGCGCCGAATAGAAGCAGCGAGTAGAACGCGCCGACGGCGTAGGGCATCAGGTGCGGCTGTAGCCAGCGCGCGAGTCGCTCGGAGAAGGGGACGGGCGGGCGTTGCGCGCGCGCGGCGCGCTCGATCATGAGGGCGTCACTGATGGCGGACGCCAAGTCGCGCGGCGCTTCGGGGCGTTCGACGAAGGCGAGGCCGCGGACGAGCGAGCGCATCCGGTCGAGTTCCAGACGGCAGACGGGGCAGAGGTCGAGATGCTCCTCGACCGACGCGCGCTCGGTGCGCGCCAACTCGCCGTCGAGGTAGGGCGAAAAAGCTCTCTCGGTCTCCTTACAGGTCATCATAAAGCAGGGGTCAGAGGCCGGAGGTCAGTTGTTTTAAATCCTTGGATTTGAGATTTGAAATCTTTAATCCACTGACCTCCGGCCTCTTCTTCATGGCGGATGGCTGGCCGACCCCGGCTGCTCCCTTGTTAAAAGGAAGCAACTTGCGGCGGCCCGTGGTCGCGGCGCGTGGCGTCGCCCTGTGCGCTTTCGGAAGGTGTCGGACGGCGGTCTTGTCAACGGGTGTTGCTGGCCGCGTTATCAATAAACCGTCCGCCACTCCTTCAAGGCGCGCGGGGCCTTAACGCCCTACGCCTCGCCCCCAGACCTCTTCGGTCACTTCCCGACCCACCTGGCACCGGGTTTCTGGTACTAGCCGGGGCAGGTCAACCATTCGCCTGAGAAGCTGTCGGCAATCAGCGCTCGGCGTTTCAGCCTAAAGACGAAAAGCTTAACGACTGAATGCTGAGTGCTGACCGCTTGATTTACAAAGAACCTTCGAGCCGCTTTCGCAACTCCGTGCGCCCGCGTGAGAGGCGCGACTTGACCGTGCCGACGCTGATTTCGAGCGCCTGCGCGACCTCCTCGTAGCTCAAACCCTCGATGTCGCGCAGGACGACGACCTCGCGGTACGAGCGTGAGAGCGAATTGAGCGCGCGAAGGAGCGTCCGCTCACGTTCGCGCGAGAGGGCCTGTTGCTCCGGGTCGCTCGCGCCGGGGTCGCTCACGCGCGAGGCGAGTGCGGGAGCGCCTTCGCCGCCGCCGTCGGGCGCGTCCAAAGAGACGGTCACGTCGCGACGCCTGCGCCGCCACCATCGCCAACGGTTGCGCGCCTGATTGACGGCGATGCGGTAGAGCCACGTCCGCAAGTCCGCGTCGCCGCGAAACTGCGCGAGGTGACGGTAAGCCTGAAGGAACGTCTCCTGCGTCAGGTCGCGCGCCTCCTCTCGGTCTTCCGTCAGGCGGAACAGAAGCGCGTAGATGTCTCCCGAACGCTCTTCGACGAGGCGGTTGAAGGCCGCCGCCTCGCCCGCCCTGAGTCTTTCAATGAACTGTGCCTCGAAGGCCGCGCGGGCGTCGCCCCGAGCCGCCGAAGAAGATGCGGCTTCAAGCTCCGCTTCCGCGCGGAGGGCGATTGGCTCTCCGAAGCTCACTGTCGTCCTCCGGCGGACGTGGGGGGAGCGCCGAACGCTGTCGGCCCCTTCGACTGAGAGTTTAGACAACCCCCGTCCGCCGTTTGTTCCACAAATTCACGGCCCGCGACGCGCGCGCGTCCGTGGCCGCCGTCAGAACCTTTGAATTCAACGCTTAACGCCCGCGTTGCCCACCCGCTCGCTATCGTTTGACGCCGCCTTTTGCGGCGAGCGTAGCACGCGCGCGAGGGGCGGTCAATCCATCCAAATTCGGCGGCTTGACAAGGCCGCGAACCCATCGCTAGAGTGAGACTTTGTCTCGACTTCACAAAAAAAGAACGTGCCCCCCGGCGCGCTCTTGCAGGGAGAAAATTTGGCCCGCACGACGAAAAAACGCGCCCAGCAGCTCAAGCACGACAAGTTCCGCGACGCGACCATGCGCGGCTTCGACCGCCTCGGCGACCGACTCGAAGGCAAGGGGCGCACGATTCTCTACGCGCTCGCCGCGCTCGTCGCGGCGGCCGCGCTCTTCGGCATCTACAACTGGTGGAGTCACCGCCGCGCGGGCGAGGCCAGTCAAGCCTTGGGCCGTGCCATCGAGGTGGCGAACGCGCCGGTCGTGACGGGCACGCCCATCCCCGGCGAGACCGGGCCGACCTTCCCGAGCGAGCGCGAGCGCGCGCAGAAGGCGGTTGAAGAGTTTCAGAAGGTCGCCGCCGATTACGGCGACCCGCACCGAGAGCTTGCACGCTACTTCGCCGCCGTCAACCTCCTGACGGTCGAGCGCGAGCGCGGACTGGCGGAACTCGACGGCCTGACGAAGAGCGGTAACGAAGAGGTGGCCGCGCGCGCACGCTTCGCGCTGGCGCAGGCGAAGGAGGCCGACAAGGATTACGACGGCGCGCTCGCCCTCTACAATCAACTGCTCGGCGACAAGAGCGGGATTGTCCCGCCCGACACCGCAAACTTCCGCATCGCCTCCGTCTACGAGAAGCAGGGCAAGATGAGCGAGGCCGCCGATATCCTCTTCCGCATCGCGGACGAGGCGCGCAAGGCCAAGGGCAAAGACGGCAAGCCCGCGCCCGTCTCGACCACCGCGCGCCGCGCCGCCGACAAACTACAGTCGCTCGACCCAGACCGCCACTCGAAACTCCCGCCCGAGCCGACCGCCGCAGCGGACGAAAGCTAGGATTACAAAGCAGTCGGCAGTCAGCCTTCAGCTTTCAGCTTCTTAAGTCTTCAGGCTGAACGCTGAGTGCCGACTGCTTCCACTAATGGAGAATCTCACGCACACGCTCGTCGGGCTGGTTGCGGCGCGGGCCGGGCTTGAGCGCGTGTCGCCATACGCGACGGCCGTCTGCGTCGTCGCGGCCAACCTGCCCGACGCCGACATCGTGACGCTCGCTTCGGGTCAGTGGACTTACCTCGAACATCATCGCGGCGTAACGCATTCCGTCGTCGGGACGCTCGCGCTCGGCGTCCTCCTCCCGCTCTTTGTCTTCGCGGGCGACCGCCTCGCGGCACGCCTGCGCGGAACTGTCCCGCGCGCGCGACTCGGCGGACTGATGCTCGCGTCCCTGCTCGTCTCGGCCACGCACCCTCTGCTCGACTGGACGAACAGCTACGGCGTGCGCCCGCTTCTGCCTTGGGACGGGAGCTGGATTTACGGCGACTTGGTCTTCATCGCCGACCCTTGGATGTGGCTCGCCCTCGGCGGCGCGTGTTTTCTGCTCGGCGCGCGCGCAAGGTGGCGCGTCGCAATCTGGGCCGCGCTCGCCGCCATCTTGACGGTCGCGCTGTTTCTTCTGCCGCGCCGGGCGGGCTACGAGCTGCCTCTGCCGATCCTCGCGCTCTGGCTCGCGTGCCTAGCCTTGCTCGTCGTCGCGCGCGTGCGCGGGTGGGCGCTTCCGCACGGTCATCGAGTCGCGCAAGTCGCGCTCGCGCTGCTTCCCGTCTACTGGCTCGGACTCTCTCTGCTTCATTCGCGGGCGCTTGAGCGAGCGCGTCCGTCGGCGCGGGAACTCGCCGCCGCGAGGGGCGAATCGGTCGCGCGCGTCGTGGCGCTACCTATGCCCGCGAACCCTCTGCACTGGCGCTGCCTCGCGGAGACGGACGCGGCGAACTACCGCTTCGACGTGCTGCTCAATCGCGAGGGCGACGTGACCGAGCAGAGACGTTGGGAGAAGCCGCGCGGTGATGTGGCCGAGTCGGTCGGTCTCGCCGCGCAAGACGCGCGCGCGCGCATTTTTCTCGGCTTCGCGCGTTTTTACGATGCGCGTCTCGGCGCGGGCGAAGGCGACGCGCCGCCCGTCGTCAGATTCACCGAGCTGCGTTTCACAGAGCCTAGCGAGGCGCAAGGCGGTGGAAGCTTCACGCTCGACGTGCCGGTAGATGTCGAGGGAAATCGTTAGAGACGCGCGCCGCCACGAAACTCGACGCGAGTTGAAACGTTGGTGGCGCGGTGGGCGTATTAAGCCCTGAATCTGGAATTAAATTCCGGATTTTCGACGCGGGGGTTGTCGCGCGGCGCGGTCTCGTGCAGAATTCAGAGCGCGCGCAAGTCTCCCTATTTTGAAACCGGCCTCGACGCCGAAAGGAATCACTGAGTACATGAGAAGTAAGAACATCGTCCCGCGCATCTCAGGCGCGGCGCTCCTATTCGGGCTGGCCCTCGCCCTCGCGCCGCTCTCGACGGCCCGCGCCCAAGGCGCGAGCGACATCCTGACGAACTTCCCCGACTCGCAGGTCGTCGTCTACGTCAACGCGCAGCGCATCATCAACGAGGCCGCCCCGCGCATCGTCCCGCAGCAGAAGCTCGACGAGACGTTCGAGAAGATGAAGCGCGAGGCGATGGGCTTCGACGTGCGCTCCGTCCACCACGTCGCGGCCGGCGTCCGCTTTCGCGGCGAGCCGAAGCCGGGCGCGATGCCCGAGTTCCTCGTCATCGTTAAGGGCGACTTCGACGCCAACGCGCTCCTTTCGCTCGTGCGGATGGGGATGCCCGAGAACGTGACCGAAGAAACTTACGGGTCGCGCACCATCAACATCTTCAAGATGAGCCGGCCGAAGCCGGCCGAGGGCGGCGCGCAGCCTGAGCCGGCGGCCGCCGAAGCGCAGAAGCCTTCGCCGCCGTTCCCGGAACTGGCCGTCGTCCTCTTCGACGCGAACACGGTCGCCGTCGGCGTGCCCGACTACGTGCGCGCCGCCATCGACGCCGAGTCGCAGACGGACGCGCGTCTCAACTCGGGCCTGCTCGAACTCGCGACGCGCAACGCCGGCGACCTCTTCAGCCTCGTCGGCAACGTGCCCGAGGGCTTCGTCAAACACCTTCCGGGCGGCGCGTCGCAGAACGCCGAGCTGTCGAAAATCCTCGGCTCCATCAGACAGCTCCAAGCCTCGGTCGGCATGACGGAGACCGACTTCCCCGTCCAGTCCACGATTCGCACCGACACGCCGGAGAGCGCGCGCGCCATCAGCGGCATGATCGCCATCGGCCTGCGCGCGGCCGAGGCGGGCATCCAGAAGGACTTGGACAAGACGCCGACGACGAAGGTCAACGAGCGCCGTGGGATGGAGTCGGCGCTCGCCATCGTGCGCGCGATGACGAACAACGCCAACGGCAACGAGGTGACGTTGGCGACGGCCATCTCGCAGAAGGCGGTCGCCGGCTTCGTGCAGAACGAGTTGAACAGGAAGGCCGCGAAGCCGAAGCCCACGACGCGACGGACGACGCGCCGCCGGGGCGTTCGCCGAACTTAATGACGTCGCGGGACACTTAAACGACGAAGGGCGCGGGGGCAAACGTCCCCGCGCCCTTCCTTTATCACGCCGCACAGATGAAGAACTCGCCCCCGACACCCGACGCCGAAAAGGAGCGCGCGCGCCGCATCGTCAAGCTCCTGCGCAAGACTTACCCCGACGCGCGTTGCAGCCTCGACCACACGAACCCGCTCGAACTCCTCGTCGCCACCATCCTCTCCGCGCAGTGTACGGACGAGCGCGTCAACCTCGTCACGGCCGAACTCTTCCGCAAGTACCGCAGCGCCGACGACTACCTGCGAGTCTCCCAAGAAGAGCTTGAGCGCGACATCCGCCCGACCGGCTTTTTCCGCAACAAGGCGAAGGCGATTCAGGGCGCGTGCCGAATCATCAGCGAGCGACACGGCGGGCGCGTGCCCTCAACGATGGAGGAGCTTTTGGAACTGCCCGGCGTCGCGCGCAAGACGGCCAACGTCGTGCTCGGCAACGCCTACGGCACGGCGTCCGGCGTCGTCGTCGACACGCACGTCGGGAGGTTATCCGAACGGCTCGCGCTCTCACTCCAAAAGACGCCGGAGAAGGTCGAGCGCGACTTGATGGCGCTCATCCCCGAGCGCGACTGGGTCGCCTTCTCGCACCTCCTCATCGCACACGGCCGCGCCGTCTGCAAAGCGCGCACGCCGCTCTGCGCCGAGTGCGTCGTCGAAGCGCAGTGCCCGTCCTCTTTGCTGAAAGCGCGCGGCGTCCGAACGTAAAGCCTAAACCGGGCTTTGCACAAATATTCAGATGGATGAATAAATGTGCAAAGCTGCCGGCCGAGGAAAGACACCAAAGGGCGAAGGCTTCGGGACACGCCCGAAGCCTTCGCCCTTTAGTCAAGAAGCATGAGCCGTGGAAGCTTAGTTGCCGGGAGTCGGGGGCGGCTCTTCGTCCGTCTGCATCTCCACCGGGCCGGCGCAGATACCGCCGCCGCCGCACGGGTCGGGGTTGTAGTAGTTGCAGCTACAGGTGCCGGGATCCCACGAGCCGCCGAAGTTATAGCAAGCCTGCTCGTCGACCGGGTCGCAGGACGGCGGCGGGGGCGGGGGCACGAAGTTAAACACAGGAGGATTGAACCCGGGTGCCGACTCAAATATCGGGAGTTGGAACCCTACGCCCTGAAAGACGTAAGAGGTGTTCCCCGGGTGACAGGCGTCAGGGAAGCAAATCTGGACTGCTCCGCCTTGATCCGGGCGAAAGCTCGTGTACCAGTAGCCTTTCGAGGTGCTGTAGTAGTAGTTGATGGGGGCGCCATGAATCTGCTGTCCGTTCTGGTCTAATGCAGACCCCTGCTGGTAGTTGGCGGGCAGCACCCAACCGAGTTGTCCCTCGAAGTAGTAGCCGGGGCCGCCGCCGAAACTCGGGCCGGAGTAATAGTAGTAGGTGCGCCCGCCCTGAACGACCCTCCACTGGTAGATGGGGATTAAGGGGTTGCCGGGGGCGGGCGTGTAGCCCGGCGGTTGCGGGGGGACGATCCCGGCCCTCAGCGAGCTCGGGAAAAAAGTTTGGAAGACCGACCCCTCGTTGGTGTAGCCCAAGTTCTGCCCGGCTGAGAGGGATTGATGGAGCATGAACCCGTAGTTCGAGTTATGTACGCGCCAGCGATAAAGTGTTGTCGGTATACTAGAGGTTCCCGACTGACCTTTGACCGCGGGAGGTGGGACGAGACCAATCATGAGCGTGGCT
>DASUNL010000342.1:0-4129 GCA_036277175.1 Pyrinomonadaceae bacterium
CGACGAGCGTGGCGCGCGCCTCTCGGCCGAGCTTGATGGCCGTGGCGCGCGACGGGAGAATCGTCTGCGGGAGGTGCAAGCGCTGGTAGACCATCTCGCGCTCGTCACCCGAGACGACGACGAGGCCGGGCACGTTGAGAAGCTCCGAGAGCGAATCGGCGAAGCTCTCGCCGACCCAGTTGTAGTCCTTCAGGTTCGACGTGTTCTCGAAGGGGAGGACGATGACGACGTCGCCGCCGGGCTGCGCCTCGGCGCGCGGGGCGGCGAAGGCGAGCGCGAAGAGCGCGGCGGCGAGCATCAAAAGAGTGCGTCTAAAAATCATTATGAATACCTCTTCAAGTCGGCCCGATGCGGGTGCGTTTAAGTGCCAAACAGCTTGTCACAGCGGCCGGGCGGGCGCAAGTCGGGCGCACCTCGTAATAGATGAACGGCCCGCGCGCTTCGTTGGCTTTCGCGTTGATTTTACAGGGGTAACGGGGTTTCGGGGCGGGCCTCCGGCGCGCGCCTTTTGAAGCCCCGGCCGCGCGTGGCACAATGGCCGGGCGGCGCAGAAAAGAAGGAAAGACGTTTTAACCGGCGGCCTCCGTCCCCGAGTCTCAGGCCGCGTGCCGGCGCGCTCACCGTAGGCGAGATGGACAGAGACGCAACATCCTCATACGAGTTCGGGGGCTTCAATCTGGACGTGGGTCGGCGCAGTCTCACGCGCGAAGGCCGCGCCGTGCCTCTGACGACCAAACTCTTCGACATCCTCCTCCTGCTCGTCCGAAACAGCGGCCGCGTCATCTCGAAGGAGGAGTTGATGCGGGAGATTTGGCCCGACAGCTTCGTCGAGGAGAGCAACATCACCGTCAGCGTCTCGGCGCTCAGGAAGGCTCTGGGCGAGGGCCACGACCGGCGCGAGTACATCCGCACCGTCCCGAAGCGCGGCTATGTCTTCATCGCCGGAGTCCGCGAGCTCTCGCGCGAGACGAGTTCGCTGGCCGTGATGCCGCTGGAGAACCTGTCGGCCGACCCGACCCTCGAATACCTTTCCGACGGCATCACCGAAAGCATCATCAACTCGCTCTCGCAACTCCCGCGCCTGCGCGTCGTGGCGCGAAGCACCGTCTTCCGCTACAAGGGTCGCGGCGTCGACTCGCTGACGGCCGCGCGCGAGATGGGGGTGCGCGCCGTACTCACGGGGCGCGTGCTTCAACTCGGCGAGAGCCTCGTCGTGAGGGCCGAGCTGGTCGACGTCGCGGACGGGTCGCAAATCTGGGGCGAGCAGTACGACCGACGCCTCCCTGACCTGCTCGCCGTGCAGGAGGAGATCGCGCGGGCCATCTCCGAGAAGCTACGCTTGCGGCTGACGAGCGAAGACCGCGAGCGGCTCGGTAAACGACACACGCACAGCAACGAGGCTTACCGGCTCTACGTCAAGGGACGTTACTTCTGGAACCGCTTCGACCGCGAGGGCGGCGAGCGCTGCGTGCGTTACTTCCGCGAGGCCATCGAAATCGACCCTTCTTACGCGCTCGCCTACGCGGGCCTCGCCGACTCCTACTACCGGCTCGCCAACACCTACCTCGCGCCGGGCGAGGCGATGCCGAAGGCGAAGGCGGCGGCGCTTCGGGCCGTCGAGCTCGACCCGGCGCTGGCCGAGGCGCGCACCTCGCTCGCCAACATCATGATGGTCTACGACTGGGACTGGGCGGGGGCGGCGCGCGAGCTGGAGCGCGCCGTCGAACTCAACTTCGGCTACCCGCTCGCGCACACGCGACGCGGCTGGCTTCTGACGCTGACCGGCCGGTTCGACGAGGCGGTCGCCGAGCTGAAAATCGCGCGGGAGTTAGACCCGCTCTCGCTCGTCGTCAACATGTATCTGGCGTCCGTCCTCTACTACGCGCGCCGCTACGACGAGGCCATCGCGCAATGCCGCAAGACGCTCGAACTCGACCCGAACTACTTCCCGGCCCACGGCTGTCTGGGCGAGTCCTACAGCCAGCTCGGCGACTACGCGGCCGCGCTCCCAGAGTTGCGGCGCGCGCTCGCGCTCGAAGACAACTCGGAGATACTCGGCTGGCTCGGCCGCACATACGTTCTCGCCGGGCGGCGGGCCGAGGCTCTTGAGGTCATCGACGAGTTGACGAGGCGCGCGCGAGAGAGTTACGTCTCGACCTACCCCGTGGCCGTCGTCCGCGCGGCGCTCGGCGAGCACGACGCGGCCCTCACGGCGCTGGAAAAACTGCTCGACGACCGCAACGAAATCCTGACCCAACTGAAGGTCGACCCCAAACTCGACGCGCTGCGCCCCGACCCGCGCTTCCAAGAGGTCTTGCGGCGCGTCGGCCTCGCCTCCTGAACCCGTCCGACCTGCGGCGCGTCCGCCGAATTTCGATTTCGGAATTCTTTTATCTTTTTTTAGGACTCCCGCCGCACGCCTCTTGTATCGTCGCCGCCGACCAGCAGCGCACGATGCGTCGAGTCGCTCCTCGACCTCGACGCGAAGCACAAAACTCCGAACACTCGGGCGGTCACCTCCCCGTCTTCAATCCCGCCCAAACTCTTTTCAATCGACCGCGCCCTCCGCCAAGGGGGCTGCGGGCACGGACACATTCGGGACAAAACGCATGAACACACCTGACAAGACCGCGCTCCGCTTCTGGGTCGCCGCGCTATCAATCTTCGCGGGACTCGCCACCATCCAGATAGCTTTTCTCGTCTACCAGAATCGTGAACTCAAACAGGCCATCGCGCTCTCGCGCTCAGCCCCCGAGCCTGACGGCCTCAAGCCCGGCGACCAAGTGGCCGCCTTCGACGCCGTCGGCGGCGCGGGCGGGCAGACGCGCGTCTCCTACGACGACGCCGAACGCTACCTAGTGCTAATCACTTCGACCAAGTGCCAGTGGTGTACGAAGACCCTGCCCGTGTGGAAGGAGATTGCGGAGCAGGCCGGCGGCAAGGGCGTCCGCGTCGTCGGCATCTCGCTCGACGGCGAGGGCGAGATGGAGAAGTACAAGCGCGAGAACGGCCTCAACTTCGAGGTCGTCAACTTCCCCGAAGACCCGGTCGTGCAGGCGAGCTACAAGGCCTTTGCCACGCCGCAGACCATCCTCGTCGGCCGGGGCGGTAAGGTCGAGCGCGTCTGGCAGGGCGCTCTGAACGAGGCGGCGAAGAACGAAGTAGTCAAACAGATTTCCTAGAAAGGGAGGCTCGAAGATGCGTAAATTTGTGATGAGGCTGACCGCTCTGGCGGCGATGGCGCTGGTCGTCGGCGCGGGCGCTTACCAGTTTTCGCAGACGACGGCGAGCGCGGCGATGATCTGTAGCACGCAGTGTTACAACTCGTGCCGGGCCGCTTACGTCTTCTGTCGCGACAACCCCGACGGCTTCTGGAGCAACGGCTATGCGGGCGGCGATTGCTCGACGTTCTTTACCATCGACTTCTGCTGCAAGTGGGAGTGCCCGAACACGATGAGCACCAACAGCCGCTGCATGATGAACCCGTGGCTGCCGGAGTGCCGTCAAGCGACCGACCCCGTCCAGCAGTACTGCTCGGACACCTACCAGTCGAGTTGCGCCAGCTCGTGCAACGCTCTGGCGGCCGCATGCCCGAACGGCGGCAGGTGCGCCAACGCCGTCGTCTCAAGCAAGACCGGCTACCTGTGCTCGTGTACCTACACGGTCGAGTGTTTCTGAGCACGCTCATGGGCCGCGCTTGACTGATGGGACGCGGCCGAGAGCCGGGGGGCGGCGAGGGTTAACAAAAAGCCGTCCCCCGTTTTATCTTAACCGGGGACGGCGGCGTGTCTGAGAGTATTGGCGTCCCGTACGGGAGTCGAACCCGTGTCGCCGCCGTGAAAGGGCGGTGTCCTAGGCCACTAGACGAACGGGACTTGGCGTTGTCTTAAAACGGCGTTGAGCTAAATTACCGCAGGGTGTGATGGCTGTCAAACCGCCCCCCGGCGCGCGATAATTCGCGCCGCGAGACCATCGCGAGCGCGAAGCGTCTCATCCAAAAAAGAAAGAAGCTTCGGGAGGCACGCATGACTCGAAAGAGCTTGAGCCTGTTAATAGTCCTCGCACTCTTCCACACGGTCGCCTACGCCGCGCCGCGAGCGCACGCGCAGGACGAGGCGGCGGCCGAGCA
>DASUNL010000343.1:0-10383 GCA_036277175.1 Pyrinomonadaceae bacterium
GCTCCTGAGCGGCGGGTTCATCTTCGTGTTGGTGTCGTAGCCTTCGACCGATTCGTCCGTCAAGGCCCAGTGGTGCGGCGCGACTTCGCAAGTCACATTGAGCCCTGCGTCTTTGGCCCTGCGGACGGCTTCGAGCGCGCCGCGCGTCGAGACGTGCGCCAGATGCAGACGCGCCCCCGTCAGTTCCGTCAGCGCACAGTCGCGCGCGGCGTCGGCCTCTTCGGCGAGCGCGGGCGCGCCGCGCAAACCCAGACGCAGAGACCACTCGCCCTCGTGCATCACGCCGCCGGCCGCGAGCGAGCGGTCTTCACAGTGATCCATCACGGCGAGGTCGAGCCCGCGCGCGTACTCCATCGCGCGCCGCATCATGCCGGAAGAGGGGACGCTGCGGCCGTCGTCCGTGACGGCGACGATACCGGCCCGCTTCATCTCGCCCATCTCGGCCAGCTCCGCGCCCTTCGACCCCTTCGTAATCGCGCCGACCGGAAAGACGTTGGCGAGTCGCGCCTGCGCGGCCTGCTCGATGATGAAACTCGTGACGGCCGGGTTGTCGTTGACCGGGTCTGTGTTCGGCATCGCGCACACGCTCGCGAAGCCGCCCGCGACCGCAGCCGACGCGCCCGACGCGATGGTCTCTTTGTACTCCTGACCCGGCTCGCGCAGGTGCGTGTGCAGGTCTATGAAGCCGGGGGCGACGACGAGTCCCGTCGCGTCGAAAATTTGCGCGCCCTCGGGTTTCGACTCGCCGCGACCGAGTACGGCCGCGACGCGCCCGTCTTCGATGAGCAGGTCGCGCCCCGCGTTCAAACCCTGCGAAGGGTCAATCACGTATCCGTTCGTTATCAGGAGTCTCATCATCTCTTCACGCGGGAGCGTCGGTTGCGCGGGCGGTGAACGCGGCTTCGAGTTTCTCTTCGGGCGTCGCGGCCTCGTCCGTCTTCGCTTCGGTCGAAGCGACCGGCGCGCCCGAAGACGAAGAGACGGGTGCGCCGCCGCCCGCGAGCAGGTAAAGGACGGCCATGCGCACGGCGACGCCGTTGGTCACTTGGTCGAGGATGAGCGAGCGCGCGCCGTCGGCCACGTCCGAGGCGATTTCGATGCCGCGATTCATCGGGCCGGGGTGCATCACGATGGCGTCGTCTTTGGCGTGCGCGAGCCGCGCGAGGTTCAGCCCGTAGTGGACGGCGTACTCGCGCAGCGACGGGAAGAAGGCCGACTCCTGCCGCTCGCGCTGGATGCGCAAGACCATCACCACGTCCGCGCCCTCAATCGCGTCTTCGAGCCGACGCTCGACGCGCAGACTTCCCTCCTCCTCGACGAGCCCAGCGAACTCACGCGGGGCGAGCGTGCCCGGCCCGGCGACCGCGACGGTCGCTCCGAGCTTCGTCAGAAGGTGCGCGTTCGAGCGCGCGACGCGCGAGTGGAGCAGGTCGCCGAGGATGGCGACCCGCAAACCTTCGATGCGACCTTTGCGCTGGCGTATGGTGAGCGCGTCGAGCAGGGCTTGCGTCGGGTGCTCGTGCGCGCCGTCGCCCGCGTTGACGACCGAGCCGCGACAGACGCGCGCGAGTTGGTGCGGCGCGCCGGCCGACGGATGACGGATGACGATGAGGTCGGGGGCCATCGCTTCGAGGTTGCGCGCCGTGTCGATGAGCGTCTCGCCCTTCGTCACGCTCGAAGCCGAGGAACTGATGTTGACGACGTCGGCCGAGAGACGCTTGCCGGCGATTTCAAACGAGGTGCGCGTGCGCGTCGAAGCCTCGAAGAAGAGGTTGATGACGGTGCGCCCGCGCAGGGCGGGCACTTTCTTTATCTCGCGCTCGGAGACGGCCCGAAACGTCTCGGCCGTGTCGAGGAAATGCGTAATCTCCTGCGCCGAGAGTTCCCTGATGCCCAGCAGGTGTTTGACCTTCAAAGCCATCTTTACAAGCGTTCAGCAATCAGCTTTCAGCGTTCAGCCAAAACTCAAAGCGGGCGAGGCTCGTATCTCGTAGCGGCCGTCTCCCCTGCGGCGGCGGCCGTGGGCTGACCGCTGAAAGCTGATTGCTGATAGCTACAAAAAAGGCGGCCATCGCTGGCCGCCGCGCTTCACTCTTCTTCGGCCGGAGGCCGCTCGACGATTGCGACCCCTTCCTCGCCGTCGAACACGTCGAGCATCACCTTGATAATCTCGCTCTTCTTCGTCGGCACGAACTTACCGACGAAGTCGGCCTGAATGGGCAGCTCTCGGTGCTCCTTGCCACGGTCAATCAAGACGGCCAACTGCACGCGGCGCGGACGCCCGAAGTCAATCAATTGGTCGAGCGCCGCGCGGATGGTGCGGCCCGTGTAGAGCACGTCGTCGATGAGGAGAACGTTACGGTTCTCGACGTCGACGGGGAGGTCTGTGCGGTTGACGATGGGGTTCGCGCCGACGGTCGAGAGGTCGTCGCGGTAGAGCGTGATATCAAGCACGCCGACGGGCGGGCGCTCGCCTTCGAGGTCAGCAATCTTGTCGGCGATGCGGTTCGCCAAGGGGACTCCGCGCCGTTGAATGCCGACGAGGTACAAGTGCCCCGCCCCGTGGTTCTCTTCGACAATCTCCGAGGCCAGACGCGCCAACGCGCGGTTGATGCGCGGGCCGTCCATGATGCGCGCTTTTTCGACGAATTCCATCGGGACGCGATAGTAGCACAGCGCGCGCGCGGGAAGAAAGATTCGCCGGGATGATTGTTGTGATAAGTTAGCGAAATCAATTTAAGCGCGGGCGCGCGGGAGGTGACCGGGTCGGTGCTAACTGTTTTCTTTGGCGCGGCGGGGGCGGAAGGGGCGGCGTTTCTCCTGACGCTCTTCGTGGTGCTCGTCGCGGCGAAGCTGATGGCCGAGTTGTTCGAGCGTCTGCGCCAGCCTGCGGTCGCCGGTGAGATTCTCGCGGGCGTCATCATCGGGCCGAGCGTGCTGGGCTGGGTCGCGCCGACGGAGACGCTCGGCGACCTCGCCGAGATAGGCGTCATCTTCCTCATGTTCACGGTCGGACTTGAGACGAAGCCCGCAGCCATCTTTCGCGTCGGCAAGAGTGCGCTAATTGTCGCCGTGCTCGGTGTCATCGCTCCCTTCTTCGGTGGATGGCTACTCATGCGCGCGTGGGGCGCGGGCGGAGTGGAGGCCATGTTCGTCGGGGCGGCGATGGTCGCCACGTCGGTCGGCATCACGGCGCGCGTCCTCTCCGCGTTGGGACTTTTGGACGCGCCGACCGCGCGCATCATCCTTGGCGCGGCCGTCATCGACGACATCTTGGGGCTGCTCGTGTTGGCCGTCGTGTCGAGCATGGCGGCGGGCGCGATTAACTACGCGGAGATAATCACGACGGCCGTGCTCGCCGTCGCCTTCACGGCCTTCGTCGTCTTGGTGGGCGCGCGCGTCGTGACGCGCCTCGCGCCGCGCATCGTGCGCCTTCGCATCGGCCACTCGCTCTACATCTTCGGCCTCGCGCTCTGCCTCGGACTCGCCGTCGCAGCCAACTACATCGGCGTCGCCGCCATCATCGGCGCGTTCCTCGCGGGGATGGCGATGGCCGAGGCCGCCGAAGACGACCACACGATGCACAAGCAGACGAACGGCGTGACGGAGTTCCTCGTCCCCTTCTTCCTCGTACACATCGGCATGCAACTGAAGCTCGAAGTCTTCCGCGAGCCTTCGGTCGTCGCGCTCGCGATTCTAGTCACTCTCATCGCCATCGCGACCAAGCTCGTCGCTTGCGGCGCGGGCGCGTGGAACTTGGGACGCAGGCGCGCGCTGCAAGTCGGGATGGGCATGGTTCCGCGCGGCGAGGTCGGCATCGTCGTCGCGCAAATCGGCTTGAGCCTCGCCGTCATCAGCGCCGAGCTTTACGGCGTCGTGCTGTTTATGGCCGTCGCCACGACGCTCGTCGCGCCCCCCTTCCTCAAACTGCTCTACGCCGACGAGGCCGCGATGCACGACAGAGTTGACACGGACGACGCGGGCGGCATCGTCGCCACCGACGACCTCTCAAACATCGGCTGACGCGCTCGCAAACGTAGGCCGACGCGATTGCAAACATCGGCCGACGCCTCACGAACGCAAACATCATCCGCGACTGACGGCCGCGCGAAAATCTCCTTACAGTCGGATGAAAAAGGATGCGCCTTGCCGGACGCCGAGCGTCCGCCGCCCCGCGCCTCGCGGTTGCCCGCCCGCGCCTTTCTGCTATCTTTAACGCGAACGTGCGGTGTGCGCGTCGGCGGCGTGTGCGGCGCGCGGGTTGCTATGTTTTACCCGGATGAGCTCGCGTTCTTCAATCAACAGTTATCTCGACGACTTCCTGCGGCGCGGCGGCGCGACGGCCTACGTCCAGCGTCGCGGTTTAAGGACGGAGCGTTGGTCTTACCGTCGCGTGGCCGAGACTGCTTTCCGCACGGCGCGCGAGCTTGAGGCGCGCGGCGTCGCGCGCGGCGAGCGCGTGATTCTCTGGGGCGCGAACTCCGCCGAGTGGGTCGCCGCCTTCTTCGGCTGCGCGCTGCGCGGCGCGGTCGTCGTCCCGCTCGACTTGGAGAGCGCGCCCGACTTCGTCTCGCGCGTCCGCGCTCAAGTCAGCGCGTCTCTCATCTTCGCCGGCGGCGTCGCGCGCGAGCAAGAAGCACTCACGCGCGACGCGCTCCCGCTCGAAGACCTCCCGCAGCTCGTCGCGCGACACTCGCCCGCGCCCTACGATTCGACAGAGACGGCGGCCGACGACCTGCTCGAAATCATCTACACGTCGGGGACGACCGACGAGCCGCGCGGCGTCACGCTCGCGCATCGGAACTTCCTCGCCAACCTCGCGCCGCTCGAAGAAGAGATTGCTAAGTTCCTTCGTTGGGAGCGAATCGTTCATCCGCTTCGCTTCCTCAATCTCGTACCGCTCAGTCACGTCTTCGGCCAGTTCATGGGCATCTTCGTCCCGCAACTGCTCGGCGGCGAGGTGCATTTTCAAGACTCTCTGAATCCTTCGGAAGTGGTCGAGACCGTTCGGCGACGACGAGTCTCCGTCGTCGTCGCCGTGCCGCGCCTGCTCGAAACCTTGCGTGAGTACGTCGAGCGACAGGAAGAGGCTTCGGGCGCGCGCGACTTCACGCTCCGCGTCGAACGTGCCGCACGGCTCTCGCCTCTCAAACGCTGGCTGAAGTTTCGGCGCGTGCATCGTCGCTTCGGTTTGAAGTTCTGGGCGTTCGTGACGGGCGGCGCGACTTTGCCCGAAGAGACCGAGACGTTCTGGCGTCGGCTCGGTTTCGCCGTCCTGCAAGGCTACGGGATGACGGAGACGGCGTCGCTCATCGCGGTCAACCACCCGTTCAAGTCGGGGCGCGGCTCGGTCGGCCGCACGCTCCCCGGTCAGGAGATAAAACTCGGCGAGGGCGGCGAGATACTCGTGCGCGGCGCGAACGTCTCGCCCGGTTACTGGGCCGACGGCGTGCGCCCTCTGGCCGACGCCGAAGGGTGGCTGCGCACCGGCGACCTCGGCGAGATGGACGACGAGGGCAACATCTTTTTCAAAGGGCGGCGCAAGGACGTCATCGTCACCGACGCGGGCCTCAACATTCACCCCGAAGACCTCGAAGCCGCGCTCGCGCGTCAGCCCGAAGTGCGTCTGTGCGCGGTCGTGCGCCGCGAAGGTGCGCGCGGCGACGAGCCTCTGGCCGTCCTCATCCTAAAGGGCGAGGATGCTGACGCCGCGCGCGCCGTCGAGCGCGCAAACGCCACACTCGCGCGACACCAGCAGATACGTCACTGGGCCGTCTGGCCCGAACAGGACTTCCCGCGCACGCCGACGCGCAAGGTGCGCAAGCGCGACATCGTCGAGCGTCTGACGGCCGAGGGAATGATGAAGGATGCGGGAGGCTTAAACGGCGGGCGGCGGACTGTCGCGGGCGAGCTAGAGCCTGTCATCTCGTCACTCGTCACTCGTCACTCAACACTTCCGCTCGACCCGTCGGCGAAGCTCTCGACCGACCTAAAGCTCGACTCTCTGGCGCGCGTCGAGCTTCTGAGCGCGATTGAAGACCGCTATCAGGTGGAGATTGACGAGGCCGCGTTTACGGCGGCGACGACCGTCGGCGACATCGAGAAGATTGTGCGCGAGGGCGCGTCGGCGTCGGACGCTTCGGCGCGCTACCCTTACCCGCGTTGGGCGCAACGCCCGCCCTTCACTTGGCTGCGCGTCGCGCTCCTCTACGCGGTCATTCTTCCCATCACCGCGCTGCTCTGTTGGGCGCGCGTCAGTGGGCGCGAGCACGTCGAACGTCTGCGCGGGCCTGTGCTTTTCATCTCGAACCACATCACGTTCGTCGATCACGCGCTGATACTTTCGGCGTTGCCCGGAAGTCTGCGCCGACGCTTCGCCATCGCGCAAGAAGGCGAGCGCCTGCGCTGGTGGAGACGCGCGCCCGAAGGCACGCACGCGCTGCGTCGCCTGCAATGGCTCGCGCAGTACGTGCTCGTCGTACTCTTCTTCAACACCTTCTCGCTCCCGCAAAAAAGCGGCTTCCGGCGCAGCTTCGCCTACGCGGGCGAGGCCGTCGACCGAGGCTTTAACCTGCTCGTCTTCCCCGAAGGCACGCGCACCGAAGACGGCGCGCTCAAACCCTTCATGGGCGGCACGGGCGTGCTCGCGACGAAACTCGGCGTGCCCGTCGTGCCCGTCCGCATCGAAGGACTCTTCGAGTTGAAGCAGCGCGGGCGAAAGTTTTTCGCGCCGCCGGGAAGCGTCCGCGTCACGTTCGGCGAGCCGGTCAAGTTCGCGCCCGACGAAGACCCCGCCGAAGTGACGCGCGAACTCGAACGCCGCGTCGCCGCGTTGTGACCGAAAGACTTTTTTGTTGTGGCGCGGCGACTTTTTTGACAGCCTTCGCGGCGCTCTGTTACGCTCGGCGCGGCCTTTCGACTTCATCACCGAACTGAAGCTTTTTGATGCTCTACCGCTCGCTCCTGCGCCCGCTCCTGTTCCGGCTCCCGCCCGAGACGGCACACGAGTTGGCAATCGGCGCGCTCTCGCTCTCGCTCGCCCCCACCCCCTTCAGAGACTTCGCGCGACGGCGACTCGCGCGCGCGGACTTCGGCGACCTGCGGCGCTTCGGTCTACAGTTCCCGAACCCCGTCGGCCTCGCTGCGGGCTTCGACAAAGACGGCCGCGTCGCGCGCCAGATGTGCGCGCTCGGCTTCGGCTTCGTCGAGGTCGGCACGGTCACGCATCACGCGCAGGCGGGCAACCCGCGCCCGCGTCTCTTCCGACTCCCCGCAGACCGCGCACTCGTCAACCGGCAGGGCTTTAACAACCACGGCGCGGCCGCGCTCGCCGCGCGACTTGCACGCGGACGCCCGAAGGATTGCGTCGTCGGCGTCAACATCGGCAAGAGCCGCGTCGTCGAACTCGACGACGCCGCCGAGGACTATCTCGCGAGCTTCGCGCTCGTCCACGCGCACGCCGACTACGTGGCCGTCAACGTCAGCTCGCCGAACACGCCGCACCTGCGCGAGTTGCAACGCGCCGACCGCCTCGCCGCGCTCCTCGGCGCACTTCAAGACTCGAACCGCGCGCTCTCCGAGCGTGCCGCGCGCGCGCCGCTTCCCTTGCTCGTCAAGGTCGCGCCCGATTTGGAAACCGGCGAGCTTGAGTTAATAGTGGACGTGGCTTTGCGCGCGGGCTTCGCCGGCATCATCGCGACCAATACGACGATTGGGCGCGCGGGGCTTCGCGCGTCGGCCGAAGAAGTCGAGCGCGCGGGCGCGGGGGGCTTGAGCGGCGCGCCTTTGCGCGAGCGTTCGACGCGCGTGGTGGCCGCGCTTCATGCGCTCGCGCGCGGACGCCTGACAATCGTCGGCGTCGGCGGCATCTTCGACGCCGACGACGCTTGGGAGAAGATTTGCGCGGGCGCGAGCCTCGTGCAGCTTTACACCGGCTTCATCTATCGAGGGCCAACCGTCGTGCGCGACATCAACGAAGGACTGGCCGAGCGCCTGCGACGCGAAGGCATGCGCTCGCTCGACGAGGCTGTCGGCTGCCGCGCGTCGGAACTGGCCGCCGCGTGAAGCGTGTCTCTTAAGAAATGAGAGAGTCTAAAAAACGGAGGACTGGATGACAGCAGCGACGCGCTTAAACGTCAAAGAGAAACTCATCGTCGCGCTCGACGTTGAGACGGCCGACGGGGCACGCGACATCGTCTCGCGTCTGCGCGAACACGTCGGGATGTTCAAAATCAACACGCAGCTTTTCACGGCCGCCGGGCCTGACTTCGTCCGCGAAGTCGTGGGCGGCGGCTCGCAGGTCTTCCTCGATTTGAAGTATCACGACATCCCCGCGACGGTCGCCAACGCCTGCCGCGAGGCCGTGCGCCTCGGCGTCGCAATCTTCAACGTCCACGCCTCGGGCGGGGCGGAGATGTTGCGCCGCGCGGCTGAGACGACGCGCGAGACGGCCGCGCGCGAGGGCTTGCGCAAACCGCACCTCATCGCCGTCACCGTCCTGACGAGCGCCGACGCCTCGGTGCTCGCGGAGACGGGCGTGGCGGCCGACTCGGTCGAGTCGCAGGTCGTCAGGCTCGCGCGCCTCGCCGCCGAGTGCGGCCTCGACGGCGTCGTCGCCTCGCCGCACGAGATTGCGCCCGTGCGCGGCGCTGTCGGCCGACGCGACTTCCTGCTCGTCACGCCCGGCGTGCGCCCCTCCGGCGTCGCGCACGACGACCAGCGCCGCGTGATGACTCCGGGCGAAGCAATCGCGGCGGGCGCGGACTATCTTGTCGTCGGCCGCGCCATCCTGCGCACGCCCGACATGGTACGCGCCGCACGCGAGATGGTTGAAGAGATGGAGCAGGCGGCGAGCAAGTAGTCGTTAGGCGGTAGACAGTGGAATCCTCTGCGGCTAAACTTGACGAGTTAAAAACCCAACGCCTTCATCAACACACTTACTCCCCCGAAAGGCTCGCCGGTTGGTTAAAAAGTATTTCTACCGCCGACTGACTACCGGCCACTGACTTCTTTCTCATGCTTCCCCAGTACAGGAGAGTGGGCGAGGGGCCGCCGCTTGTTTACGTCTCGGGTGTCGAGGGGACGGGGAAACTTTTCTACCGTCAGGAGGAAGACCTCGCGCGCGACCACACCGTCATCAGCTTCGCGATGCGCGGCGAGGGCCGCTACGGCATGGACGCGCTCGTCGCAGACCTCGCCGCCATCGTGCGCGACGCGGGTTTCGAGCGCGCGACTTTTCTCGGCGAGTCGTTCGGCGGGATGCTCGTGATGGCGTCGGCGCTCGAACACCCGTCGATGTTCGAGCGGCTCATCCTCGTCAACACCTTCCCCTACTTCAAACAGCGCGCGAAGATTCGCGCGGGCGTCGCGCTCTTTACAGTCCTCCCCTACTCTCTGATGAAGGCGCACCGCACGCGCGCCGCGCGCCACGTGCTTTTCAGCCCCGACGTCGGCGACGAAGACCGTCGTCTCTTCCGCGAGCACACGCGCGTCGTCCCCTACGAGGGCTACGTCTCGCGCATGCGCATCATCCGCGACACGGACTTGCGCCCGCGCCTCGCGGAGATAAAAGCCCCGGCGCTCGTCGTCGCCGGGACGGCCGACCGCTTGCTTGACAGCGTCTGGGCGGCGAAAATCCTCGGAGAGTCTTTGCCGCGCGCGCGCGTCAAGCTCCTCGAAGGGACGGGCCACACGGCCCTGCTCTCGGGGCGCGTGCGCGTCCGCGACTGGCTCGCGGAGCTTGAGGAGATTTAAGGCGATTTCGGAACGACGCATCGCGTGCAACGTGTAAGGGCGGCGGGAGCGTCCGAAGGACGTGCGACTGGCGTCTCGCGCGGAAGACTTGGAAAGAGGAAAGCCACCTTTGAACCGTAGAAGACACCCGTCGCGCCCCTTCGTCGCCGCCTGCGCGCTGCTCCTTTGCGCCGCGTCGGCGCTCGCGCAGAACTCGCGCGCCGACGCCAACGCCTCCCCCTTCAACCCGGCCGTCTACCGCACGGGCGAACGACTCTCCTACAACGTCTCTTTCTCGAACTTCATGACGGCCGCGCACGTCGAGACGGTCGTCGCGCGCCGTGGGCAGTTCGACGGGCGCGAGGCTATTGAGCTTCGCGCTCACGCAGAGACGCTCGGCGTCGTCTCCGCCGCGCTCTACTCGGCCAACAACGACTACGTCTCTTACGTCGACCCGACGACGGGCCAACCTTTTCGCTCCGTCCAACTCCTGCGCACCGGCGCGGCCGGCTCCGGACTCTTGCCCGGCCGCCAAGACCTCCCGGCCGGCGAGGAGGCGCTCGCCTCCGGGCAGACTCTAAACTCCTTCCCCGGCACATACGACTTCCTCTCCGCCATCTTCCGCATACGCGCTCTGCCGCTCGCCCCCGG
>DASUNL010000344.1:0-15265 GCA_036277175.1 Pyrinomonadaceae bacterium
TTCTGCTCCCGACCCGCGTTTGGAAAGTCGCGCAGGAGGGCGAACTTGGCCGTGACCTCTTTGACGAGCTTATTCGCCGCTTCCGCGTCGTGTTCCGCGACGTAAGCCTAAATCTGTTTTAAATCTTCTTCGGCGGCGGCGGCGATTTTGACGACGCGCATCACTGTTGTCCCGAAGCGTCGCGCTCTTCCCTGCCCCGCCTGATGACCGTCTCGGAGAACTCTTCAAGTTGGGCGTCCGTCGCGCAGGTAGTCGCCCGCCCCTGCTCGATGTCTTGAACACCGCGCATCAACTCCCGGCGCAGGGCGTTCATGCCCTCCTCCTTCGCCTTCAACAGACGCAGGCTCGCCAACACGACTTCGTCCGCGGACTTGTACGCCCCGCTCCGCACCTTTTCATTAATCAACTCTTCGAGCTCGTCCGTCAACGTAATCGGCATCACCCCGCCTCACTTTCGTCGGCCCAAGCAAACACTGGTGCTAGCTCTTTAAGATGAAGGATAGATTTCGCATGGGCTAAGGTCAAGACGGAGGCGCGTCAAACGATTGAGGCGCGGCAACCGTCGGCCGCGCCTCGTGTGTGTTCGCGTGTGTGGGTCGTCAGGCGAGGAGGTTGCGGAAGTTGGCGGGGGTGTGGGGGTGGTTGGGGAAGATTGCGCCGGGGTCGGGGGCGCGCAGGTGTCGGACGGCGAGCTCGGCGAAGACGTCGCGGAAGTCCGTGGTGAGCGCGAGGTCGCGGCCCTCGTGAAGCTCGGCGGGGCCGAGGCCCGGCCAGTCGCCGTAGACGCGGCCGCCGCGCACCGCGCCGCCCATGACGAACATCGCGTTGGCGTGTCCGTGATCCGTGCCGCGCGTCCCGTTCTCGCGCGCCGTGCGCCCGAACTCCGACATCGTGAGGATGACGACATCTTCCATGCGCTCGGGGCCGAGGTCTGTGACGAGCGCGCTGATGCCTTGGCCGAACTGCGCGAGGAGGTTGGCGAGTTGGCCGCGCGCGCCGCCCTGATTGCCGTGCGTGTCCCACCCGCCCGTCTCGGCGAAGGCGACTTCGAGTCCGACGCCCGCCTTGACGAGTTGCGCAATCTGCAAGAGCGCCGCACCGAAGCGCCCGCGCGGGTAGACCGCGCCGCGCTCCGGCCGGTACTGCGAAGGGTTGACGCGCTTTAAGAAATCAATCGCCTCGAAGGTCTCGCGGCCCGCGCCGCGCAGGGCTTCGGTCGCGCTCTGCTCGTAGATGTCCTCGAAGCCGCCCTGCACGACGGCCGAGCCGCGTCCCGCGCGAATCGTGAAGTCGGAGAGGTTCTGGATGGCGAGCGCGGTCGCGCGCCCGTAGAGCGAGCGCGGGAGGTTCTGCGTCATCGAGACGGCGCGGAAGGGCGTCGACGCCGAGTCGGGCCGCGATTGCAGCACGCGGTTGAGCCAGCCGTCGGGCGTGGACTTGCGACCGGGCGTTCCCGACTCCATGTAGTCCTGCGCGTCGAAGTGCGAGCGCGTCGAGTCGGGCGAACCTGCGGCGTGGACGACCGCCAGACGCTTCGCGTCCCAGAGCGGCTTGAGCTGCGCGAGCGACGGGTGGAAGCCGAAGAAGCCGTCGAGGTCGATGGCCGCGTCGGCCGCGCCCGCGCGCGGACGCGCGATGGCGAGCGTCGGTCGCAGGTCGTAGTAATTGGACTCGCCGTAGGGCACGACCATGTTAAGGCCGTCCACCGCGCCGCGCTGGAAGATGGCGATGAGCGTCTTGCGCCGAGCCGCCGGGCCGCCCGTCTGTGCGTGCGAGACCGCGCGCCGCAGAAACGACGGACACGCGCCCGCCAGCCCCAGACTCGCCAGCGCCACTCCGCCGCGCTTCAAAAAGAACCTACGACTGTCGTTCATCTTCAACACCTCTTGAAAGCCGTGAATCGTCAATCGTAAATCGATTGACCGTCATTCGCCTTACGATTCACACAAGGAGTTAAGAGCCTCTCAACATCGATTCACGATTTACGATTTACGATTCACGTCCCTACTGTCTTTGAAACTCCGGCGAGCCGAGGATGAGCGCGGCGATGCGCGCGGCCTCGGGGTCGGCGGACGCGGACGCGCCCGGCGACTCGCCGAGTTGCTTCATGAGAACTTCGCGGCTCTTCGAGGAGAGGTCGCCTTGCAGTAGTTGGGCGGCGAACCGCTCGACGAGACGCGCGCGTTCTCCCGCGCCGCTCGCCGCCGCCTTGTCGCCGCCGCCGCTCGCGAGTTGGACGCGCGTGCCGGGGATGCGGTTGGCGGCGAGGGCGAGGGCGAAGTTGAGTCGTTCGAGCAGACCGCCCGTCGAAACCCAGTGCTCGGCCGTGTCGGGGTAGCCGGTCGGGGCTTGATACTGGTAGAGCGGCTCGCCCATGCGCGCAATCCAACCGTGCAGAGCAGGCCCGGCCGTAGTCTCCGCGCCGAGCGCGCGCAGTGCGCTCGCGGCCAATTCAAACGGCGTCTTAATCTTCGCGCGCCGCGCCTCGCGCGAGTTGAATTCGGGCGAAGAGAAGAGCGCGCGCAGGGTCGCTTTGATGTCGCCGTCCGACTTCGAAAAGGCCGAGGCGACGCGCGCGACGAGTGCGGGCGGCGGTTCGTCGGAGACGAAGCGGCGCGCGAGCTTCGTGGCGATGAAGCGCGCGGTCGAGGGGTGGCGGACGAGTATGTCGATGACGCGGCGTCCGTCCTCGATTCCTCCGCCCGCCGGAATCTTCTGACCGAGGACAGTCTTCTCGCCGTCGTCGTGCGCGCGCGCGTTGAAGTGGAAAGTTCCGGCGCGCTCTTCCAAAAACTCTCGCCCGCCCGTCGCGCCGCGCGGCGCGATGATCGTCCAGCCCGTGAAGGCGCGCGCCACCTCCTGCACGTCCTTTTGCGTGTAGCCGCCCTCGACGCCGAGCGTGTGCAATTCCATCAATTCGCGCGCGTAGTTCTCGTTGATGCCGCGTCGCGGGCGTTGCCGCTCCGGTTGCTGTGCTTGCATCTGCCCCTGCGTTGACTGCTGCGTCTGCTGCCGCTGTCGGCGTCGCACCGCGCGACGACGGCCGCCGCCGCCACCTGCGCCGAAGAGGTCGCGAAGCGGTCTGCGTCGCGCGCCCGTGTCGGGGCTGACGCTTTGGAAGTTGTCGAGGTAGAAGAGCATGGCGGGGCTTTTGGCCGTCGCTTCGAGGAGGTCGCGGAATCGGCCCAAGGCGTTGGGGCGAATCACGTCGCGGTCGTAGGAGGTGAGAAACCAGCGGTCTGCGCCCTTGCCGGCGAAGACGTTGAAGTGGTTCGACCAGAAGTCGACCATCACCTCCTGCAACTGCCGCTCGCTGTAGACGGCGCGGAGGATGCGCGCCGCCTGCAACTCCGGCAGGATGCGCGCGGGCGGCTCCATCCCCTGCTCGCGCATGTAGCGGACGACGGCGCGGCGATACTTGCGACGCTCGTCGTTCGTCATCTCGCCGCCGGGCGTCGCGCCGTTAGGCATCGCTTCGTTAGACATTGCTCCGCTCGTCATCGCTCCATTCGTCATCGCGCCGCTCGTCCCGTCCCCCGTCTGCGAGTTCTTCGGCGGCGCGTCGGCGGCGCGCATGTCGCGCAGGCGCGAGAGGTCTGCGGGCAGCTCGCCGCGACGCTGCAATTCGCGCGCGAGGCGGCCGGGGTTCGGATACTTGGCGAGCAACTCCGTGTTCGTCATGCGAAGCGTCGGAAGGTTTTTGAGCCTCGCCTCTAGCCCTTGGTCGGCGATGCGCTCGGGGTGCAGTTGCTCCTCGATGTAGGCTTCGACGCCGATGCGGCGGACGCGCTCAACGTCGCCGGGGCGCGGGCCGAAGGCGAGGCGGTTGAGGACGTGTACGGCGCGCTCCTCGTCGCCGAGCGTCGCCTTGTTCGTCCTCGACGACTGCGCCGAGGACGTGGCGACGAGGGCCTGCGAGGCGAGCGCGAAGGCGAGCGCGAGTGACGCGAGGCGTCGGGCGCGCGCGGAGGGCCGTCGGTTCTTAAGAGACACGCTGTCGGAAGCCATCATCGAATAAAACTCCGTCGTTAAAAGAAACTCAGTTGCTTCGTCCGCTACTTCGTCAGTCGCTACGGGGGGCGGCCTTCGGGCCGTTGTGAGTCGGGACTGAAGTTTAGACGCGCGGGTGCGTACTTTGGTTTATAAAAATGGACGGGCCGGGGTTTAAAAATTGGACGGGGCGGGAGGTCGTCTGGCGAGTTTTTTTAGGGGGAGGTCGGGCGCGAGCGCGTGAGGTCGGTCGTGTGGCGGTCGTCGTCGGCGTCGGCGAGGAGCATGGAGATGAGCTTGTGTAGGCGCTCGAAGTCGATGGGCTTGGTGAGGTAGCCGCTGAAGCCCGCGTCGTGCGCGGCGCGGCGGAAGCCGTCGGTGTCAAACGCCGTCAGCGCGATGACGGGGACGACCTCCATGCCGACCGCCTCGCGGATGCGCCGCGTGGCTTCGAGGCCGTCGAGCTGCGGCATGGCGATGTCCATCAAGATGAGGTCGGGGCGCGCGAGCTTGGCGGTCACCACGGCGTCCTCGCCGTTCGTCGCCGTGACGACGCGGTAGCCGCGCTCCTGCATGGCGAGACTGAGGAGGACGAGGTTGTCCTTCGAGTCGTCGACCACGAGGATTGTCGCGCTTGTGTTCTGACCGCCGGTCATCAATAGATACCTCTACACCCAACCGCCGCGCCGTGCAACCGGCAAGACGATTAGAGATGAAGCGGCCGCACTCCGCGTTGTCGTTCAATTTGCCCGCCAACGGGCGGGCAACCTTTTCAGCGCAAAGGCTTGGGGAAACTGACGGGGCTGCGGTGGCCTTCGCGGTCGACGGCGCGCACGCCGAAGAAAAAATTATCCTTCGACATCCGTGGGACGGTGTAGGTCGTGACGCGGCCGACGAAGCGCGAGTGCGTCCACACGTCGGAAGTCGTCTCGCGCCAGACGACCTCGTAGCCTGCGAGGTCAGGCTCGGCGTTGGCCTCCCACTTCAAATCGGTGTCGTTGGTGAGTCGCTGCGTCAGGATGCGCACGTCGCGCGGGCGGGCCGGGGCGAGTGCGAGCGCGGCGAGCGCGGCGGCGTTGATGCGCGCGACCTGAGCGACGTATTCGTAATCGACGAACTCGGGCAGGTCGCCGTAGCGGACGCCGCCCTCGGTGCGGACGTTCTGGTGCTGGTGCGTGTAGTCCTCGTTCGGCTCGGTGAAGCGGACGGCCGCGTAGCCGCGTTCGAGAAATGGGATGTGGTCGCCGCCGCGCAGGTAGCGGTCGCGGCGGTAAATCATCTGGACGCGGAAGCCGGGCAAGTAGGTCGCGCCCGTCTCCTTGATGAAGCGCGCGAGCTGGCGCGCGGCCGAGTCGTTTTCGCCGCCGACGCTGCGGCGCGTCGCCGCCTCCTCGGGCGTCTCGTTCGACGGCACGCCCTCGGAGAAGACGCGCACGGTGCGGCGGTCGCGCACGCCGTTGCCGCCGAGGGTGTTGCCGACGATGTCGTTCGTAAACATCGCCTCGACGTTCACGTCCTGTTGCTTCGCCTGCTCGGCGAAGTGTGCCGCGCCGACGAGTCCCTGCTCTTCTCCGGCGACGGCCATGAAGACGATGGTCGCGTCGAAGCGACGTTTGGACATGACGCGGGCCATCTCGATGACGGCGGCCGTGCCCGAGGCGTCGTCGTTCGCGCCGGGCGCGTCGCACTCGCCGTCGGTCGGGCTTCCGCACATCGAGTCGTAGTGCCCGCTGACGACGTAGGTGCGCGCGGCGGACTCGGGTTGCGTGCCGCGCAGGGTCGCGACGACGTTCGTGATTTTCGTCGGACGCTGGATGCGCGGGAACTGTCCGGGCTGTTGCTCGAAGGTTTGGAGGCGGACTTCGAGTCGTCCGCCGGAGTCGCGCGCCGCGCGCTGAAACTCCTCATAGATGAAGTCGCGTGCCGCGCCGATGCCGCGCGTCGGGTTGTCCTGAGCGGAGAGCGTGTTGCGCGTGCCGAAGGAGACGAGACGGCGGATGATGCGCTCGATGTTGCGCGCGTCGAACTCGCGGAGCATCGCGGCCACTTGGGTGTCGCGCCGCGCGCGCGGCGCAGCGGACGCCGCCCCGCCTCTCGCGCGCCTCTGCGGGAGCGTCACGATATCACTTCCCTGCCCGGCCGCGAGCGCGGGCGCGAGTAAAGCGAGCGCGAGAAGTGCGACGGCGGAGGCGCGGGGAGGCGTAAGGCTTCGGCTCATGGCGTGCGGCCCTTTCCGGTCGTGCGTTGTTTTTGAGAACGACGGAAAGGTATCGCGAAGGCGTGCCGGTTTGCAACGCGCCGCGCGCGGTCAGTTCTTCCCCGCTTGCTGCTCGCGCTCGCGCGCGACGAGGAGGCGGCGGAGGATTTTGCCGGAGGGCGACTTCGGTATCTGCTCGACGAACTCGACGCGGCGAATCTTCTTGTGCGGCGCGACGCGCGCGGCGACGTAGCTCATCAATTCTTCGGGCGCGGGGAGCGCGCCGTCGCCCCGCGCGACGACGAAGGCTTTCGGCACTTCGCCCGCCTCCGCGTCCGGACTCGGCACGACGGCCGCGTCGGCGACCGAAGGGTGCGCGAGCAGCAGCGACTCAAGCTCGGCGGGCGCGACCTGAAAGCCCTTGTACTTAATCAACTCCTTCGCGCGGTCGACGATGTAGAAGTTGCACTCGTCGTCGGCGTAGCCGATGTCGCCCGTGTGCAGCCAGCCGTCCGCGTCAATCGTCGCGGCCGTCGCGTCGGGGCGGTTGAGATAGCCCTTCATCACCTGCGGGCCGCGGATGCAAAGCTCGCCCTCCTCGCCGGGGCCGAGTTGCGCGCCCGTCTCCAACGAGACCACCTTGCACTCGGTGTTCGACACGCAGAGGCCGACCGAGCCGTGCTTGTCGCCGCCCTGTTGAGAGAGATGCGTGACGGGACTCGTCTCCGTCATGCCGTAGCCCTGCATGACCTTGCAGCCGAGTCGCGCGCAGCACTCCTCAGATAGTTGCGCGCCCAAAGGCGCAGCGCCGGAGAAAACGGTCTTGAGCGACGAGAGGTCGTAGCGTTCGACGACGGGGTGCTTGGCGAGCGCGAGGACGACGGGCGGGACGAGGTGCGCAATCGTCACCTTGTAGTTTTGGATGACGCCGAGCACCTGCTCCAAGTCGAAGCGCGGCAGCGTGACGATGGTCGAACCCGACGACAGGCCGAAGTTGAGGATGGCGACCAGCCCATAGATGTGAAACATCGGCAGCACGCAGATGAGCGTGTCGTCGCTCCAGTCGAGCCCCGCGCCTTTGAACTGGCAGAGGTTCGAGACGAGGTTGTGGTGCGTCAGCATGACGCCCTTCGCCGTGCCCGTCGTGCCGCTCGAATAGGGGAGCGCGACCAAGTCCTCGCGCGGGTTTATCTCGACGGGCGGCAGGCTCGCGCCCGTGCCCGACTCGACGAGCGACGCGAACGCGGTCGCGCCCTCCTGCTCGTCGCCGAAGACGAAAATCTCTTCGACCGAAGTGTCGCGCGCCGCCTCGCGCGCACGTTCGAGAAGCTGCGGCGCGGTGAGCAAGTATTTCGCGCGCGCGTCGCGGAGTTGCGAGGCGACTTCCTCGGCCGTGTAGAGCGGATTAATCGTCGTCACGACGCCGCCGGCCGAGGCCGCGCCGTGAAAGGCGAGGGCGTACTCCGGCGTGTTCGGACTGAAGACGGCCAGCACGTCGCCCTTCTCGAAGCCGCGCAGGCGCAAGGCCACGGAGACGCGCGCGACGAGTTCCGGAAGTTGCGCGTAGGTGACGGCGCGCCCGCTCTGCCCGTCGATGAGCGCGGGCTTGTCGCCGAGCGAGGCGGCGCGCCGCAGCACGTACTCGGTGAGCGGCACTTCGGGGATTTGCACTTCGGGGTAGGGGCTGCGGTAGATCACGGCCTCGCCTCCTCTTCAGGGTTTGACTCGCACGGAGAGCTACGGGCCGACTGTCGGATGCGGATTCAAAATTGACGGGCGCTTCAGCGTTCAGCCGAACCGAAAACGAATCGCGGAGCTTGGTTGTCGGCGACAACCTGCGACGCGGCTTTCGCCGTGAGCTGAAAGTTGAGAGCTGGGTGCTGAGTGCTGAACGCTTCTCTTCCGCAATCAGTTGATGCGGTAGGCGCGGCCGCCGAGGATGACGACGACGGTTCCCGAAAGCTGCGAGGTGATGCGTTCGAGTTCGGGGAAGTCGGCCGCGAGCGTGCGGAAGTGTTCGCTGCCACGCCCGATGACGCTGGCCGACATCGAACTGCTGTAGCGCACGTCAACCCACGCGCCGCCCCGCCGACGGAACTGATAACCGGCGACCGACGCGCGAGGCTCGGACTCGCCCTCCTGCTCAACGCCCGACCTCTCCTGCCGGCGGCTGCGCGAAGCCAACTCGCCCCCGTCGCGTTCGGCGCGCACGCCCGCGCTCCGGCCCGCGTTCGTCTGCGGACGCGCCCGACTCTTCGTTTCGTTCTTCATGTCGCCGGGCACTTCGTCCTCGCCCACGCGGCGCGGCGCGTTCCTTGAGTAGTTGTAGTTGTCGGCTTCACGCTTCGAGTTGTCGGCCCGACGCGCGTCGGCGGCCGCCACCTCGGCGCGCTCTTCCTCCGAAGGCTTCGGCGGGGGCGCGGCGGCGACGGGCGCGGCCGTGTCGGCCGTCGCGCCCACCGACTTGTTCGCGTCGGCGAGCGGCGCGCTCTCGCTCGGCTGCGACGACGTGATGCCGTCGACCGTCACCGCGCTTGGGGTTGACTGCGACTCCTTCGCGCGCTCGCCGGCGTGCGGGCCGGAGGCGTCTTCGTCCTTACTCGCGGCGGCGGATTGCGGCGCGGCGTTCGCCGCACGGTCGGCCTCGCCGCCCGCGCTCTCGTTCGCGTTCGCGTCCGCCGTGCCGGTCGTCGCGGTCGCGGGAGATTCCTGCGCGCTGTTCGGCGCGACGGCCGACGGCCTCTGTGTCTGAGTGTCGGAGCGACCCGCCAACATGCGCGAGTCGTCGCGCGAGCGGAGCGCGACGTAGGCGACGACGCCCGTGAGCGCGACGGCGAGCAGAGGCACGGCGTAGCGCAACGCGCGCGGCGAGAAGAGCGCCGCCAGCCAGCCCGTCAGACTCTTCGACGCGCGCTCGCCGCCGGTCGCGGCGACGACGGCGGGAGTCGCGTTCGCGGCCGCCGCGCGCTTCTCAACAGCCACGGCCGCACCCGACGCCAGCGCGACGCCCGTCATGATGCGCCGGCAGTCGTCGCAGTCGGCGAGGTGCGCCGTGTAGCGCGAGCGCGCGGCGGCGGGCAATGCGTTCTCCGCGTAGGCGCTCAGCTCGTCGGCGTCCAGGTGCGCCTCTTCGAGCGCGGGCGAGCGCGCCGAGCCGCCCCGCGCCGACGCTTTCTGTCCGCGCAAGAGCGCCTCTATCTCTCTGTCGAACTCAGCTTTCATCCCACACTTCTATAAATCAAACTTTCCTCACCCTCGCCGCTTCTGCGTCCTCGTTAAGAACGCCCGCGCGCGTCGGAACTTGCGCCGCCGGGACATCTTGACATCACAGGGGGCTGCGCGTCTCTTCGCGGCCGACCGGCTCGGGCGCGAGCATCGAGCGGAGGTCTGTGTCGAGCCGCGCGGCCACGTCCGAGAGACGCGCCTGCGCCTCCTCGTGCGTCCAGCCGCGCTCGGTCGTCAGATTACGCTCGACGCCGTCGCGCACCTCCTTCTGAATGCGCGTCAGGCGTCGGCTCGCCGTCGCCTCGTGGACGCCGAGCACCGCGCCCGCCTCCTTCAGACGAAGCCCGTCGAAGTAGTAGAGCTTCACGAGCAGACGGTCTTCGTCCGAGAGCGCGGCGACGGCCGACGCGAGCGCGTCGCGCACCATCCCGGCCGCTTCCGATTCGGCCAGCTCCGTCTCGGGGTCGGGTGGTCGCTGCGCGCTCCAACCGTCCTCGTGCTCGCCCGCGCCGGCCGTGAGGCGGTCGAAGTCCGAAGCCTCTTCGGTCTGCACGAGGCGCGAGGTGCGCCGGTGTCGGTCGACGGCGAGTTGGCCGACGACGGCGCGCAGCCAGCCGCCGAGCGAGCCGCAGCCCGAGTAGTAGGCGAGCTTGCCGGCGGGCGCGCCGCCCGCGCCGAGGCGCAATCCGTAGAGTTCGGCCCACACGGATTGAGCAAGCTCTTCGGCCTCCGACTCGTTCGAGCTTGCGCCGCGCGCGGCCGACAGCACCGTCGAGCGGAACTGGCTCATCATGTCTTCCCACGCGCGCTCGTCGCCGCGCTCGCAGGCCACGACGAGCAGAAAGTCGTCGGCGCGCAAGGCGTCGATGAACTGCTCGACCTCGCGCGCGGAGGCTTCGGGGCGGTTGCGGAGGAGATACTTTTCGAGCGTGCGGCCGACGCGCGGCGCGACCGCCGCAGCGTCGAGAGCGCGCGCTTCCTCGGCGCGCGCGAGGAGCCGCGCCGCGCCTTCCGTTAAAAGTTTCTCGACCTCGACAGCCATTCGCGAGCCTCGCGCCACGGGCCGCAAACTTTGATGCTCGGCGCGGCCGGGCGCGTATGCTATCACAAATGAGAAGCTTTCAGCTTTTAGCGTTCAGCTTTCAGCCGGAAGATAGCGAACGAAGTATGTTTAATAGTGCGGGGTGCTGACGCCACGGCGGCGGCCGTGGGCTGACGGCTGACGGGTGACAGCCGAACGCTGAAAGCTCTTTTGACAGCCTTTGGCGCGTGGGCTAGAGTCGGTTGGAATTTTGAATACTGAGGGCCGTCGGCCTTCGGCGCTCGCTTTTGTCTTTCGCTGAACGTTGAGCGTCGACACGGAGTCTGAATGGGCGGGTTCGACGAAAAGGCTTTCGACCGGCCGGAGCAAGAGGGCGAAGCGGACGAGGCGTCCTTATCCTTCGTCGCCGCGCCCGCGCGCTCGTCTCTTGCCGTCTGTCTCGTCTCCGGCGGGATGGACTCGTGCGTGACGGCTGCGCTGGCGCGGCGTGAGAACGTCGCGCTCTGCTTCCTGCACGTCTCCTACGGGCAGCTGACGGAGGCGCGCGAGCGGCGCGCGTTCGAGGAGATTTCGGACTTCTACGAAGTCGGGCGACGCCTCGCCGTCTCGCTCGAACCGCTCGCGCGCATCGGCGGCTCGTCATTGACAGACTCCTCGATTCCCGTCTCGGCGGCCGACCTCGCGTCGCGCGCGATTCCGACGAGCTACGTCCCTTTCCGCAACGCGCACTTGCTCGCGTCGGCCGTCAGTTGGGCGGAAGTCACGGGCGCGCAAAGCGTCTACATCGGCGCGGTCGCGGAAGACTCTTCCGGTTATCCGGACTGCCGGCCCGAGTTCTACGAGGCTTTCCAGCGCGCCGTCGACGCGGGGACGCGGCCCGAGACGCGCGTCGAAATCCGCACGCCCGTCATCCACTTGCGCAAGGCGGAAATCGTCCGTCGCGGTCTTGAGCTTGGCGCGCCGCTACACCTGACTTGGTCTTGTTACACGGGAGACGTGCGCGCGTGCGGCCGTTGCGACTCGTGCGCCCTGCGCCTGCGCGCCTTCCGCGAGGCGGGGGCCGAAGACCCCATCTCATACGTTTGAAAGGGACGCCCGACGCGGCCGCGCGCCGCCCTTTGCGGGGTTCTCGCCGAAGCCCTTTGCTGCTATCATTAGAGCCCCGAAAAGTTACAACCGCGAGGGCCGGCGGCGCATCCTATGCGCGCGTCCCGTAAGCTCTCTGAAACTCGCTTCGGACTATTCAATCATAGGAGACCACCTGAGTTATGAAGACCAAACATATCTTTCGCACCGCGCTCGCCGCGCTCGCGCTCGCGGCCTGCTCGGTCGTCGCCGGCGCGCAGGTGACGACCATCGAGGGCCGGGTCACACTCAAACAGGCCGACGGCACGGAGGTTCCCGTGCAGGGGGCCATCGTCGACGTTCACCGCACCGACGTGAAGTGGAAGGCCGAGATTAAGACCGACAAGAACGGCCGCTACACGCACGCCGGCATCCCGCTCGTCGGCATCTACACCATCGCCGTCAGCGCGGCTGGCGCGCGCCCCGACTACATCGCCGGGATACGCCTCTCGCAGCAGCCGCGCAACAACTTCGTCCTCGAAACCGGCGACGGCTCGCGTCTGACCATTGAGCAGATGCAGGCCGCGGCCCGTCCCGCCGCAAGCGCGGGAGGGTCGGCCGCGTCGTCAGGGCCGAGCAAGGAAGAGCAGGCGAAGATCGCGGCCGAGCGCGCCCGCGTCGAGGCCGAGAACCAGAAGATTGCCAACTCGAACGAAGTCATCTCGCGCACCTTCAAGGCCGGCAACGAGGCCCTACAGGCGGGCAACTTCGACGCGGCCATCGCCGCCTACACCGAAGGACTCGCGGCGCGCGAGGAGGTGGCCCTCTACGCCAACAAGTCGGAGGCGCTGCGCCAGCGCGGCGCGCAACGCTACAACGCGGCCATCAAGCTCTCGGACAACGACGCCAAGCAGGCCGCCATCGGGACGGCTAAACAGGACTGGCGCGACGCCGCCGAAGCGGCCAACAAGGCGGTGACGCTCTCGAAGTCGCAGACGGCCGCGACCGACCCGAACGCCGCCAACACGCAGACGCAGAACCGCCTCGCCGCACTCGCCGTGCGCGCCGAGGCCATGAAGCTCGTCGCCTCGAAGGTTGACCCATCGCAGACCGACGCGGCCGTCGCCGCCTACACGGAGTGGCTGGCCGAGCTGACCGACCCGGCGAAGAAGTCGAAGGCCGAATCCGAGATGGCGAAGATGCTCTTCGACGCGGGGGCCGTCGACCGCGCCGCCGAGGCGTATCGCAAGATCGTCGCCGCCGAGCCGGAGAACGCCGAGGCGTATCTCTACCTCGGCCTCGCGCTCTTCAACAGCGGCGACAAGACGAAGTTTCAGGAGGCGGCCAACTACCTCGGCAAGTTCGCCGAGGTCGCGCCCGACACCAACCCGCTCAAGGCCGACGCCAAGTCGCTGCTCCAATTCCTGAAGGACAACGAGAACGTCCGCCCCGAGAAGGTGACGCCCGCGCGCACGACCCGCCGCCGGGGCAACTAACACCAGCGACTTTTCACCCGACCACGCGAAAGCCGCGACGAAGGACTCGTCCCTCGTCGCGGCTTTTCACATCCCGCAATCTCAAATCTCGAATTTCAAATCTCGAATTTCAAACCTGAGATTAGAGATTTGAGATTGCGCGTTTCCGTTTAACCCCGACGCCCTTTGCGCCCCGGCCAGATTTTTGACAACGCCAGAGCGCCGACGACGACGGCCGCCTTGCGCAGACTGAACTCGCGCGCCGCTCCCCGCGTGCCCTCCTCGCTCCGCAGGCGCGTCACACGTCCGGCGACCGGCTCTCGGCCGCGCGCGGCGATGCCCGCACCCGCGCCGCTCGTCACGGCGTCGCTCGCCTTCGCGTCGCTTGTCTTCGCGTCGGGCGCTTTCTCGCCCTTCTCCTTGGCGTCGGGGTCTCCGCGAAGTGCCATCTCGTGCTCAATCTCGGAGTTGATTTCGCCGCCGACGAGGATGGCCGCGCCCGTGAAGTAGAACCAGAGCATGAGGATGATGACCGCGCCGAGCGAGCCGTAGGTGGCGCTGTAGGAGTTGAAGAATTGCAGGTAGGTGCGGAAGCCGAACGAGACGGCGAGCCAGATGACCATCGCGAGTATCGAGCCGGGCGTCACCCACTTCCACTCCTGATCGTGCAGGTCGGGCGCGAAGTAGTAGATGAGAGCGAAGCCGAGGAGCACGAAGGCGAGCGCGATGGGCCACTGTAAGACTTTCCACGCGACGGCGAAGGCCTCGCCGAGTCCGAACCGGCCGGCGACCGTCTCGGCGATGTTGTGCCCGTAGAGGACGAGGACGAGCGCCGTGATGATGAGGAGCGCGAGCGCGAAGGTGAGGAAGACGGCGACGAGTCGCGTCTTCCACCACGGCCGCGTCTCCTTCACGTCGTAGGCGACGTTGAGCGACTCGCTGATTGCGCCCATCCCGTTCGACGCCGCCCAGAGCGTCGCCAAGATTCCGAACGAGAGCTTGCCGCCGCCCGACCCCTGCATCACGTCGGCCACCGTGTCGTCGACGAGCTTCGACGCATCGCCCGGCAAGACCGTGCTCAGGTAGCCGAAGAGCGAGTTGCGCAGTTCGCTGTCCTCGCCCGCGAACCAGCCGAGGAGCGACGTGAGGAATAAGAGCAGCGGGAAGAGCGCGAGCAGGAAGTAGTAGGAGAGTTGCGCGGCGCGGCCGAGCACCTCGTCCTCCTGCATCTCGGCCCAGACACGTTTGCCGAGCTCCGCCCAAGAGAGTCCGCCGAAACTGAGCGACCTAAACATCTGCCGTTCCCTCCCTGCCTTGAGTCGGTGCGCCGCGCGTCGTCCGGCGGAGACGACGCGGGCGGCGTCAAGTTTTCACTTGACGAGCGTGCCCGTGCGCGACCAGCGCGTGTTGGTGATGAAGTCGGAGAAGAAGCCGAAGGGGAACGCGAGCGTGCTGCGCTCGGCGCTCTCGTCGTAAGACCAGTAGACGAGCATCGCGCGGCCGATGACGAGGTCGCGGTGGACGTAGCCCCAGTAGCGGCTGTCCTGCGAGTTGTCGCGGTTGTCGCCCATCACGAAGTAGTGCTCCGGGGGGATGCGGTACTGCTCGCCCTCGACGACGTTGCGCGAAGTCCTGAAGGCGTCCTCGCGCCAGAAGACCGTGTACGGCCCTTCGCCGCCCGGCCCGACGCCGGGAATCTCAACGACGGGCGCGCCCCGCTCGTCGCCCGACGTGCTCTCGTCGTCCTCGTCGGGCGGCTGCTCGCCCGCGACCACGCGCTCCGTGAGCGGCTGGCCGTTGACTAAGACCTGCGGGCCGCGCACCTCGACCGTGTCGCCCGGCAGGCCGACGACGCGCTTGACGTAGTTGGTTTTGAACGGGAGGTTGTCGGGCTTCGTGTCGTCAATCTGGAAGCGCGCGAACTGCGGGTCGCGCGACTTGCCCGGATACTTGAAGACGATGATGTCGCCGCGCCGTATCTCGCGCTGCGGGAGGAAGGGCGCGGGCGGCCCCGCCGCGAAGATGAATTTGTTGACGAGCAGGTGGTCGCCGATGAGGATCGTGTTCTGCATCGAGCCGGTCGGGACTTTGACCGCCTGCACGATGAAGGTCATCCCGAAGAGCGCCATGACGGCCGTCACCACCAGCGACTCGAAGTACTCGCGCAAGACGCCGCGCGCGGGCTTCACGCGCTCGCGCTCCGTCTCGTCGCCCCCGCGCGCAACGTCGCCCGACGCCGCGCGCCTCGACGACCGCGCGCCCGCCGACACG
>DASUNL010000345.1:0-5874 GCA_036277175.1 Pyrinomonadaceae bacterium
TCGCCTTCGTCCTCGACCTCTTCTTCAACGAATCGACGCGCGTCCGCCAGCGCCGCGCCTTCGCCTTCCGCCGCCGCATCGCGCGGCGCGGACTCGGACGGAAGAGGTACTAGGAAGCTGTCAGCAATCAGCTTTCAGCCAGACCGAGAGCGGATGAGTTTTGTTTGTCAACGGCGGCACACGCGGCGGCGGACGGCCGCGCGCTGAAAGCTGATTGGTGAACGCTGAGTGCTTTTATGAAATTCGAGGACGATTCGCAAAACCTGCGCGCGCGGCTGAACGTGATTCACGGCATCGTGTTCGTCATCTTGGCCGTGCTCGGCGTCAGGCTCTACTACCTACAGGTCGTGCGCGGCGAGTACTACGCCGAGCGGGCCGAGAACCAGCGCATCCGGCGCTTGCCCATCCCCGCGCCGCGCGGCGCAATCTTCGACCGCGACCAGAACCTTCTCGTCGATTCGCGCTCCATCTACAACATCGTCCTCTCGCGCGAGGACATCAAGGGGCGCGACCCGTCGGAATTCATCGAACCCTACTCGCGGGGCCTAGGGCTCGACCCCGCGCTGCTTCGCGAACGCTTCGAGGAGATTAAGGCGCAGCCGGCGTTTGAGACCGTCATCGTCAAGGAGAACGCGACGAGCGCCGACATCGCTTGGGTCGAAGCCCACTCGCTCGAAAACCCCGAGCTGACCGTCCGCGAGCAGCCGCAGCGTCGATACCCGGACAACGGCACGCTCGCGCACGTCCTCGGCTACGTCGGCGAAATCAGCCCCGAGCAACTCAAACAGGATCGCTACAAGAACAATCAGGAGAACCCCTACCGGCCCGGCGACTTCATCGGGCAGGACGGACTCGAAGCTTACTACGACGAGCTTCTGCGCGGGCGCGACGGCTTCGTCGAGGTCGAGGTCGATAGTCGCGGGCGCGTCCAGCGCGAGCTTCGGATGGTTCCGCCGCAGCCCGGCCAAGACCTCGTCACGACGATTGACTTGGACTTGCAGCTCGCCGCCGAAGACCAACTCCGCAACTCGGCCTCGAAGCGCGGTGTCATCGTCGCACTCGACCCGAACACGGGCGAGATTCTGGCGATGGCCTCGGCTCCGACCTACGACCCCAACCTCTTCTCGCAGCGCATCGGCACGCCCGAGGGGCGCAAGGAGGCCAACGCACTCCTGCGCGACCCCAAGACGCCGCTCTACAACCGCGCCATCAAGGGACGCTACCCGCCCGGCTCGACTTGGAAGATTCCGATGGCCGTCGCGGGGCTGGAGCAGGGCGCGATTACGGTCAAGAACTCGAACTTGGTGTGCGGCGGCGGCATCACCATCGGCAACAAGTTCACGCGCTGCATGGGCAGCCACGGCTCGCCGCCCGTGCGCGACGCCATCCGCGTCTCCTGCGACGGCTACTTCTACCGCCTCGGCCTCAAGATGCGTCTCGAAGGCATCGAGAAGATGGTTGACGAGTTCGACATCGACAAGAAGACGGGCGTCGATTTGCCGCGCGAGCTGAAGAGCTGGACGCCGTCGCGCGCCTTCAAGGCGCGGTTCACGCCGAAGGGTGGCGACCCGACGTGGCGCGACATCGACACGGTCTACGCCTCGTTCGGTCAGGTCTACGACTTCACCACGCCGCTCGCGATGCTGCGCGCGGTGGCCGGCATCGGCGTCGGCGGCAAGCTCTACGTCCCGCACCTCTTGAAGGAGGCGCGGCCCGTCGCGGCCGTCGGGCCTTTCCCTGAGCGCGCGCGCAAGACCTTCGAGCGGCCCGACCCGAAGATCGTCCACATCTCGCCGGAGAACCACCGCGCCGTGATGGACGGCATGTTCGACGTGGTCAACGGCGGCGGCACGGCCGGGCGCATCAAGATGGAGGGCTTCGAGATTGCCGGGAAGACCGGCACGGCGCAGGTCGTCTCCTTGGGCAAGGACACGGGCGAGAACAAAGACCATGCGTGGTTCGTCTCGGTCGCGCCGGCCTACAAACCCGAGATTGCGGCCATCGCGCTCATCGAAAACGTCGGCTTCGGCGGCACGCACGCCGCCCCGGCCGTCCGCGCCGTCTACGACACCTACTACGCGAAGACGCGCGGCACGCCCCAAGAGGGCGAGCAGGAGCAAGTAGCACAGAAGAGGTAAATCGTGAATAGTAAATAGTGAATAGTGTTTGAGTGTCCGCCCGCTTGAATGTTCATTTTCAGGCAGAGCGCCACACGACTACGATTCACGATTTACGATTTACTATTCACTTGAATTATGGTTGCCATACTCGAACACCGGCGCTTACGCGACTTCGATTGGTTTCTGGTGCTGCTCGCACTGGCGATAGCCATCTTCGGGACGTGGCAGATTTACAACGCGCAGCCGGAGCTTTCCTACTGGAAGAAGCAGCTCATCGGTTTGGGCATCTCGGCCGTCGTGATGCTCGTGGTCTCTTTCACCGACTACCGCAAGCTCGTCCACTTCGCGCCCGTCTTCTACGCCTTCGGGCTGCTGCTGCTCATCGTCGTCCTCCACCCTTCGGTCGGGCTCAGAATCAACGGCCAGCGCGCGTGGATTAACGTCGCCGGCATCGGGCAGTTCCAGCCCTCGGAGTTCGTCAAAATCCCGACGGTGCTGATGCTCGCGCGCTACTTCGGCCGCCCGCGCTCTTGGCCTCTGAAGTTCAGGGAGCTATTGATGGGCGCGGCCATCGTCGCGCTCCCGGTCGGACTCATTCTCCTTGAGCCGGACACGGGGCAGGCGCTCACCTACATGCCTCTGCTCGCCGTCGCGCTCTTCCTCTCGTCCGTCCGCATGTGGCTCGTCATCGCCGCGCTCGTCGTCGGCACGGTCGCCGTCCCGGCGGCCTACGTCGTCGGCGTCAAGACGGGCGCAATCAAGTCTTACCAGCAGAAGCGCATCGAGGTCATCCTCGACCCCGAGAACGCCGACCGCCGCGACATCGGCTATCACACTTGGCAGTCGATTATCACGGTCGGCAAGGGCGGACTGGCCGGGTCGGAGACGGCGGGCGAAGCCTCGCAGAGCCGACTCAAGTACCTGCCCGAGCCGCACTCCGACTTCATCTTCGCCGTCGCGGCCGAAAACACCGGCTTCATCGGCTCGCTCCTTCTGCTTCTGGCCTACGCGGTGCTGCTCACGAAACTGATTCACGGAGCGCGTCGCGCGCCCGACCGCACGGGCATGCTCGTCATCATGGCGATTGTCGGGGGCTTGGCCTTCCAGATTTTGATAAACGTCGGGATGGCCGTCGGGATACTGCCCGTCATCGGCGTCCCTCTGCCGTTGATGTCGGCGGGACTCTCCGCCATCCTCGCCACCTCCATCGCCATCGGCTTCGCCATCAGCATCCGCCTCCGACGCTTCGTCAACTGACGACGGCGGACGATTGCTTGTCGCGCGTCGCGTGGTCGAGCTTTAGACTTTGCGGGGTTTTCGGTTATACTCGGGCGTCCTGTTGTTTCGCATGCGTCGGGGCACTTAGCGTGTCCGCACTTGAAGCGCACGCGGGCGAGACGGGGCACGAAGTTTTTTTGAGGGCCGCACAGCTTTCAGCACGTCGAACGTGCCGGGCGCGACCCCGTCAAAGTTCTCTTTGCAGGCAAGTGCCGCAGCCATCCGCCGCGCGCGTCCCGGAGTAAAGACCGGCGCGCCGAGGGCTGCGAAGGCCGAGCGAGCAACGTCCGCCGAGGCATCGTCTTCGACGACGCTCGCGGCCCGACGCGCCGAGACCCGGCGGCACGCCTGACGGAGTTTTCACTTGAACAGTTCAACTCGCTTCCCGGCCGTGGGGGTCTACCCCACGCCTGCGGGGCGGCCTTGTACCGGGCCGCCGGCGACCCGCCGACTCGGTTCACACCCTTCCCACATCACAGCGCGGACACGGCAGCGACCCGCCGCCGCTTCTCCGGAAGCGGCGCGCGCGTGCGAAGGCGCGCCCCGCCAGAGACCACAGGAGACAGTTTTCAGCTAATGCCTAAAGAGTTAATCGTCAGCGTCAACGGGCGCGAGAAGAAGATCGCCATCGTCGAGAACGGGCGAACCACGGAGTTCTACATCGAGCGCGGCGAGTCCGACCAGGGCATCGTCGGCAACATCTATAAGGGGCGCGTGATGCGCGTCCTGCCCGGCATGCAGTCGGCCTTCGTCGACATCGGCCTTGAGCGCGACGCCTTCCTCTACGTCTCTGACTTCTTCGACGAAGAAGAGGAGTTCGAGCGCATCGTCGTCGACAAGAAGAAGACCGAGGGCGCGGACGACGAGGCGGCGGCCAAGGCTGCGGCCGAGCGCATCGAGCGCAAGCGCCTCGAACGCGAGCGGCAGATGGAGACGGCGCAGGAGCGCGCCGAGCCGACGTCAGCGCCCGACCTCGACGAGGCCTTCGCAGGTCTGGACGCCGAAGTCGAGGAGGAAGACGAAGCGGCGACGGCGGTCAAGCCTCCGGCGCGCGAAGTCGAAGAGGCGCGCGGCGACGGCGAGGAGGCGCGCGGCGAACGCGGGCGCGGTCGTCGCGGCCGACGCGGCGGTCGCGAGCGCGAAGAGGTCGGGCGCGAGGAGGGCAGGCGTGCGGAGCGTGGCCGCGAGGCGCGCGCCGCGCAGCCGCGCGAGTTCCCCGTCGAGGAGATTGCGACGCCCTTCGCCTCCGCCGACTCGTTCGAGCGCGTCGTCGACGAGGACGAGGCGGCCTTCGAGGAGGGCGCAATGTTCAAGGACGCGCGTCTGCAAGAGCGTCTGACCGACCAGATTCGCGGGGGCGAGTTCGACATCGACGAGGTGGCCGAGGCCAGGGTCGGCTCGCTGCTCACGTCGGCCGCATCAGCCGGCGGCGACTCCTCCTTCCAGCGCGTCGCCGACGACGACGAAGAGGAGCAAGGCCCGCGCTCGTCGCGTCCCGCGACGACGCCGACGGTGGCAGCGCGCGTCGCGCGTCTCGCCGGAGAGTTCGACGACGAGGCGGGCGGCGCGAGCGCGCTCGCCGGGTCGCAGTCCTTCGAGCGCGTGAGCGACGACGAGGAGCGCGCGTCCGAAGAGCCGGGCGGGGGCGAGAAGAAATCGCGCGCGCGCAAGGGCGCGACCATTGGCGCGTCGAAGAAGAGCGCGGCGAAGAAGGGCGCGAAGAAGGCGGCCGGCTCCGACGAAGGCGAGTCGGGCGAAGAGGACGCGGGCGCGAAGAAGTCGCGCGCGGCCTCGAAGTCTTCGGCGAAGAAGTCGTCCTCTAAAAAGTCTGCCTCGAAGTCTCCGGCGCGCGGCAAGAAGGCCGCCGGCGAGGTCGCCGACTCAGAGCGCGAGGTCAAGGAAGAGGCGGCCGCCGCCGACAGCGAAGCGGCGTATGAAGACGGGGACGCGCGCGTCGGCGGTCGCGCCCCGCGCGGCGAGTTCGCGCGGCGCGGCGGGCGCAGGCGACGTCGTCCGGGCGGCAAGGCGGAAGGCGACGAGCAGTCGAACGGACACGGCGAGGAGGCCGAGCCTTTGAGCGACGCCGACGGGCCGGAGACGGCGGCCGTCGAGGACGCGCCCGAGGCGAAGGCCGCTCCGGCGGCTGCGTCATCGACCCCGACCGAACGCCCGCAACGCGGCGAGCGCGGCGGACGCTCCGGCTCGCGCGAGCGTGGGGAAAGAACTGAGCGCGGCGCTCGCGCCGACGCCGAACCCGCCGAACGCGGCGGCGAACGCCCCGAGCGCAGTGAACGCCCCGAACGTAGTGAACGTCCCGAGCGTAGTGAGCGCGCCGAACGTGGCGAGCGCGGCGGCGAGCGTGGCGAGCGTGGCGAACGAAGTGCGCGCGGTGAGCGTAGCGAGCGCGGCGGGGGTCGGCCCGAGCGCGGCGGTCGCGGGCGCGGCGCGGAGCGCGGCCCAGAGCGCGAAGGCGGTC